>JALGYA010000162.1 GCA_029824475.1 Fimbriimonadia bacterium
ACTCGGATTTGTTGCGTCGGAAGCTGGAGTTGTAGCTGTGAGACACAACAACGCCGCTCGGATGCTCTTCCTTCGTGAGCTCGCTGGCGGAGCCGTAGGTGTAAGTCCACAGCTTGCCATTCGGCTGAGTCATCACTGCACGGCTGTTGATTGCATCATAGCTATACGTCCAGGCTCCGGATCCGCTGTCAAAACTGGTGAGCACTTCATCAGTATTGAAGGTGAAGGTTCGCACGTATCCATGCTGATCCTCAATCGTACGAAGGAGGTCCTTGCTATTGACTGCCGAGTAGCTGTACTTCTGCATGCAGCCGAGCGGCTGAGTGAATGTCGTGAGGTTTCGGCTGGAGTCGTACTGCATCGTCCAGCGTCGACCCGACCAGTCTTCCACCGCATTGACCAGGCTGGTTGAAGAGCTGCTGGCGTAATGGTAGGTTACTTTGTCGCCACCTGGCATCGTAATCGTTTTGAGCAGTCCTGCCTCGTCGCCAGTACCATAAGCGTAGGTCTGCTTGTTGCCGCTGGCGTCCTCAACACGAATTAGCTCGTGAATATCGCCGCTGCCGAGCTGCTTGTTGTAGACCATCTTATGGCCGCTCGTGAAGTGCTCGGTAAAGTCTGTGCCATCGTAGCTGAGAGTCGAGTTTTGACCCATCAGCCCTGCTGAATATGTCGTAATCCCGCCGGATGAGCCGGCAAGGTTGAAGAGGCGAACCCCGAAGCCACGCTGAAGAGTGACCACGCTGCTGGTATTGGATAGCACGTGAGTGTCAACGCTAGACATTCGGCCTTGGCCGAGCGTATTGTCTCGGCTAGACTTGGCGCTGTAATCGAACTCAATATTGAGTCCAAAGCCAAGCGCGTTTATTACAATTGAAGGATCAATATTTCCTTTGCTCATTTGTCTCCCTTACTCGTCGTCGTCCTCAAAGATGGCAGGCAAGATGATGCAGCCTAGTTCGATCTCTCCGCCTTCTGGCGCTAGACATGCCGGAGGAACGAGACCGTCTGAGCCTGGAATATGCGTCCTCTCATCTGCATAGCAGTTGGAGCAGCCAGTGGATCCTGAGCCACCTGAGCCGCACGCTCCACTAGAACAACTATTTGCCTGACCGGGATCGGTCCAAGGCAGTCCTGATTCATTCATTTCAATTTCCCTTTAATCGGATCGAGCGCCTGCCTCAAGGCCTCCGCGGCCCACTCAGCGAGGTGCTCCTTCCCTTCTGGGAGGCCGCCGACGATGCGTGTAACATCGCCGGCGGTCAGCCCATAGAGTTTTTCTGTCATACGCCCTTTGGCGATCTGACATACAACACTGGAGCACACGATGGCGGATGGGCAACCGTACGTCTGATATTTCGCATCTACGATGCGCTTTTGCTTGATCGTTAGGGCGATCACCAGATACGGACCGTCCCCGGGAACGCCGATCTGCCCAAGGTGCGTGGCTCCCTCCAGCTTTCCTTCATTTCGGGGCTCGATGACATGCTGCATCGCATGAGGTTTAAGCACTCTTCTGCTGCTCCTCAATGAGGCGAGCGAGGCCTTTTATCTGCTGCTCCGTATCTGCGTGACCGGGGTTCAATTCGAGCGCCCGCTTCATCCAGCGCTTCGCGCTGACATAGTCGCCCTGCTGGATGCGGCTCACGCCCATGCAGTAGGCTGCCTCGGCAGATCCTCTGCCTGCCCAGGCCTGAAATCTTGCTTCTGCGTTTTCGATGTCTCCAAGTTCGGCCAGTTCTTTAGCGACACGCAGGGCGGCAGCGCAAGACCGCTGCTCCAGCGAATGAAGCGCAGCAATCAAGTCCTCGCCTTGGCAGACCTGCTCAAGCAGGCGGATCTTCATCTCGACCCAACCTTCGCTCCGGCCTTTAGCCCGTTCGGTGATATCTGCAGCCTCTAGAGCTGACTGATAGTCCTGAGCATCTATTGCGGCATCGAACATCGCGAATGCGCTGGGCAGATGTTGTGGGCTCAGAGTAGTGGCCTTCCTGAAGGCCTCAATCGCCTCACCCTTCCTGCCAAGCTGGGCCAAGCAGAGGCCCATGTTGTGCATCCGTTTGAACCCAAATATGCCGATATCACGGCTCGAAAAGTGGTCGTCACTTCCCTCCTGCTCAACCAAGCGATAGTGCTCCAACCCCTTCTCCCAATCGCCCTGATCGGTGTAAATGCTGGCCAAGTGGAATTGGAGTTCCGGGTCGTCACCTACAGCAAGCAGCCCCTCTGAAATCGCCTCCTTCGCGCTGGTCAGATCGCTCGACTGCCGATAAGCCATGGCCATCAGCGCATAAGCCTTGCGAACATGTGACTCGCTCGGGCCAGCCAGCTCGATCGACTCTCTCAAGTGCCTGACCGCCCTCTTTTGATCGCCTGTGTAGTGAGCCGTCATTCCGATGTTGAAGTGAACGAACGGATGATCCGGACGCTCCGCCAGGTCGAGGGCAAGGAGCTTCTCATCTCTTTCTCGCTTGCGGGCCTGGCCATCCTCGCTGGTGTCATAGCCGCTGTGCAGCACTACGGCGTCGAGCCGAACCACCTCTCCCTTGTGCCTGCGGATGCTGCCCAGCACTTGCTCATGGATTCTTCCTTCGAAGCTGATTCCCTCCAGATTCCTGATGAGCTTTACGTGGTCGACTCTCGTTCCCCCGCCAGGTCCGTCTTCCACGAATTGAACAGGGACGACGAACGCTTTGATCTCATCGCCGGCTTGTGTCGCTGCATGGACTATGGCTTCGCCTGAGCTCCACGGCAGCGTATCGTCGCAATCGAGCCAGAAAATCCAATCGCCTTTTGCGTGCTTCAGAGATTCGTTTCTGGCCTCCGCGAACGAATCGGGCCACTCGATGTGGTGAACCTCCGCCCCGCACTCTTCAGCAATCGCCGCCGTACGATCAGTCGATCCGGTATCGACCACGATCATCTGATTGAAGAAAGGGGCCGCGCTGGTCAGGCACTCCCGAATGACGCGCTCCTCGTTCTTGGCGATCATGCAGAGCGAGATATTCGCTTTCTCCCTCAGGCTGCTGATGCGTTCCAGGAGCAGCTCGGGCTTCCTTCTCTCATCGAAGGTGATGGGGGTTGTCGAGGTCCCGGAGAGATGCGTCGCGAAGCAGGTTTCGAGGTCTCTTGCCCACTTGTCGAAGTAGATCTGCTCGTTCTTTTTAAACCGCTCGCGATGGTTCTGCTCAATGCGTGCAAAGGTCTTCGAACCGAAGTGGTGAACGTAGGCAGACTCAACAACGAGCACCTTCCTGCCGGATCGTCGGATGCGATAACAGAGGTCGTTGTCTTCAAACCAGCCGAGGCCGAAGGCCTCGTCAAAGAGCCCGACATCATCCAAGACAGACTGCTTGACCGCTAAGCAGAACCCAACAGCCATATCTGATTCGCGCACTTTTCTGCCTGCAAAAGCCAGAGTTTCTGCGAAAAGAGGCATCTCCTCGAGAGAGTCAAAGCCAGGCTCGATCACTTGACCGTGGCCAGCCGCATTTGTCAATGGCCCGGCCGCGCCAGCCATCTCTTCAGCCATGAGTGATTCGATCGTCTCGATGAGGCCGGCGCGGGTGAGGACGGCGTCGCTGTTCAAGAAGAGGACAACATCACCAGTCGCTGATAGCGCACCAAGGTTGCTGCCGGCGCCGAATCCGAGATTCTCATCGCTTCGGATCACATCAGCGACCTCAAAGCACTCTGCTATATCCGCACAATTGTCAGGAGATGCGTTGTCCACAACTATCGCTTCGTGCAGCAGGTCTGAGCAGCTCTCCAGCCCTTCAAGACATGCCACGAGCTCCTCTTCTCCACCATAGACAGGCACCACAGCAGATACCTTGGGCCAGGCGTCGGCGGGTTCAGGTTGAGTGCGAAGGAGCCAAGGGCGATCAAAGTCGATACCGCCCAAAATCTTAGGCCGATCAATCCTCACTGCACGTCGGTAGGCGGCCGGATGTGTCGGATGAAGATCCGTCATCAACGGTGCCTCATCCCACTTCCGCCAGACTGCGCTCAGCCAATCGGGATCAACCTCGTCCTTGTGCCCCCACGTCGTCACCTTTCGCTCAATCCTAGAATCTGAGCCTGCGTAAGATAGGTGGTGGATGATTCCGTGCTCAGCACCGAGGTGCAGGTGCCTTCCGCCTTTGAACTCTCGAAGGAGAACATGCTTCGCAGTGTCAAGGCGCAGCCCGATGAGCGGACAGAAGCGCTCGCGCGGTCGAATGACGAACTCGCCTGACTTCCAGTAGGTGTCCCATTCCACGGTCACGCGATCGCAGAGCCCAGATTCAAGAGATAGAATCACGGCGGCAAGCAGCCGTGGTTCGATGATCTCGTCTCCATCTGGGATCAGGGCGAACTCGTGGCCCTGTAAACTAAGGTGGGCAAGGGCGCCGGCCCTGTGCGCAGCCTCGCTGCACCATTCTCCTTCTACGACCGTCGCACCGGCCAGCCTTGCGAGATCTGCGGCTCTTTTCCAGTCGCCTTCATCGTCGTTCCAAGATAGTCGGCTGACAAAGACGTAACACGGTCCGGCGTCCTCGAAAGATCGCAGGGCCTCGGTCAGAAACTCATGGTCATCGTGAACACAGCAGCAGACTGCTGTCCTTGATATTTGTCTCCCCATGCCCGAGATTCTACAGACCGTGCTAACGGTTTAGGCATCTGAAACTCATGTAAGGTCACGATTTTTCCAGAATCATGAATCTCGCATGAAAAGGGCGCCGACTGCGGAAGCAGCCGGCGCCAGAGAAGGATGATGCAGGTAGATCTGCTCTAGTTCAAGGACTCCAAACAGGTTCGAATCGCGGCCATGTCAGGCATATCGAGGGGTGTCTCGGTGATCTCTGCATACCGCACGATGCCCTGCTTGTCGATCACGAAGGCAGCTCGTTGTGCACCAGGACCTAAACCGATAAGGTCGGGCAGAACCACACCATAGGCTTCGATCACCTCGCGCCTGTAGTCGCTCAAAATCGGCACTTTGATGCCTTCTTCCTCAGCCCAAGCCTTCTGCGCAAATGGATTGTCAACGCTCACACCAATCACGGCAGCGTTGAGGCTGGCAAAGTCACTGAGCTTCGCAGTTGCGCTGCACATTTCCTGCGTGCAAGGCGGCGCATATGCAGCTGGGAAGAACAGCAGCACGACATTCTGCTCACCACGAAAATCCTCCAGTGAGAGAGTGGACATCCCGAAGTCATCGGGAGTCTTGCCGATATCGGAGCTCGTCATGAGCGAAAAGAGAGGAGCTTGGTCGCCTGATTGAATCTTCATGCTTCATGTTTATTATGCACATTTCTGTACAGTTAGCACTCGGATGCAAATGAAAGTGGAACTGGCTGTCAGGATTGGCTATTCTGTAGGTACATGTCGGCCGCGGCGATGATGCTCTACTATGCAGGGATCGGACCAGGCAGCCAGAACTACGTTCAGGCTCAGGATCTCCTGGCTAACATGCGCCAAGCCTATTCAGAAATGAGCAGTGCTGAATTTGTCGTCTCGGCTGCCGTTCGCACCACGGTCAATGGACCGATTTTCAGGCACACCAAGCAGGTGGTCATCACTCCCAATGGTGAATTCAGGGTTCTAACCGTCGCACAATCGGGACCTGCACTCACAATTTCTGACGGTTCGAGAATCATCCAGACTCGGGCCGGGGCAAGCGGCTTTCAGCCATCACCATTCTCACTACGGCGTGCCGTGAGGGCTATTGGAGCTAACCTGGAGACGATCTGCTTCTTCGATTTTGAACGTCAGCTCTCCACGAATCCTGGCCAAAACATGTACGACAGTCTGCTCACCGTGCGTAACAACCAGTTTTGGGATGGCCGCAGGTGGACAGTTCTCAGCGAAGTTGTGATCGACTCAGGAATGAGAATCGACTACTACATCGACCCCCTCACCAATCTGATCCACAGATCCCTTCGGACTCATGCTGATACTGGGAACATGCGGTCGGACCACCAGATTAGGGGGCTTGAGCTTAATCGCCCCATCTCGCCCAAGACTTTTTCGGCCTCTGCAGCACCCAGCCTGGACCTCCCCAAGCTGACACTGTAGCGACTTAAATAGAAAAGGCCCTCCGAAGAGAGCCTTTTCAAATTTTAACCGCGCAGCGTGCATATCTCCCAGGGAGTTGCCAACCAAGTACATCCGCCGCTGAGGAGCTTAACTACTGTGTTCGGGATGGGAACAGGTGTAGCCTCCTCGCTATGACCACGCGGAAAACGTGTGTTTGTGACCTAAGCCATGAACACTTTGAGAGCCGAATAAGGATGTGATTTGCGCACGAAAAACACCGAGAGTTCAAGAACAATCGAAAACGGAAATTTCAAGCCCTCGACCAATTAGTACCACTCAGCTGAACATGTTGCCATGCGTACACCTGTGGCCTATCAACCTCGTAGTCTTCGAGGGGTCTTACTAATATGGGAAAATTCATCTCAAGGTGGGCTTGGCGCTTAGATGCTTTCAGCGCTTATCCCTTCCCGACTTGGCTACCCAACGTATGCCCCTGGCGGGACAATTGGTACACCATAGGTCAGTTCACTCCGGTCCTCTCGTACTAGGAGCGACTCCTTTCAATTTTCCTACGCGCGCAGTGGATAGGGACCGAACTGGCTCACGCCGTTCTGAACCCAGCTCGCGTGCCGCTTTAATCCGTGAACTCCGGAACCCTTGGGACCTTGTGCAGCCCCAGGATGCGACGAGCCGACATCGAGGTGCCAAACCATGCCGTCGCTATGAGCGCTCGGGCAAGATCAGCCTGTTATCCCCGGGGTAGCTTTTATCCGATGAACCCTGACGTGCCCACGCACCATCAGAGGGTCACTTAGACCGACTTTCGTCCCTGCTCGACCTGTCGGTCTCACAGTCAACTGCACTATATACCTATATGCTCAACGCCTGATTTCTGACCAGGCTGAGTGCAGCTTTGTACGCCTCCGTTACCTTTTTGGAGGCGACCGCCCCAGTCAAACTACCCACCACGGACTGTGCCGATACCCGATAAGGGCACCGGTTAGTCGTTCGAATGTAGAAGGGTGGTGTTCCATTGATGCCGAAGCTACCACCTACGCTCTACATCTACAACCAAACGACAATCCGAAGTTGTAGTAAAGCTCCACGGGGTCTTTCCGTCCTACTGCGCGTAACCCGCATCTTCACGGGTACTACAATTTCACCGAGCTTCTCGCTGAGACAGTGCCCAAGTCGTTACACCTTTCATGCGGGTCGGTATTTAGCCGACAAGGAATTTCGCTACCTTAGGACCGTTAGAGTTACGGCCGCCATTCACCAGGACTTCACTTTGGCATTGGGCAGGTGTCGGCCCCTATACATCGGTTTTCACCTTTGCAGAGACCTGTGTTTTTGGTAAACAGTCGCCTGGGCTGCTTTGCTGTGGCCACCCGAAGGTGGCGCCCCTTATCCCTAAGTTACGGGGCCCGTTTGCCTAGTTCCTTAGCGAGAGTTCTCTCGAACGCCTGAGTCTCCTCGACTCACCTACCTGTGTCGGTTTGCAGTACGGTTAACTTCAACGTATAGCCTTAGGGCTTTTCGCGACCCCTGTCATTTCTAGTTCCTTCACCCCGAAGGGATCCGTTCCCCCTGCTCAGCCTTTCCGCCACCCTTCCAGGTGGCCCAGCCTCCGCAGTAGCCCGCCTCAACCAACGATGCGGGTTAGAAAATTCAGGAGTGTCCTCCTAGTGCCGTTGAGCTAGGTCCGGAATATCTACCGGAATTCCATCGGTTACGCCTTCTGGCCTCACCTTAGGGACCGCCTAACCTCCGTCTGACGAACATAGCCGGAGAAACCTTAGGTTTTCGGCGCACAGGATTCTCACCTGTGTTATCGCTACTCATGTCTGCATTCTCACTCGTACGCGCTCCACCGGTGCTTCCGCTCCAGCTTCACTGCACGCACGACGCTCTCCTACCACTCCAGAGTAAACTCTGGAATCCGAAGCTTCGGGTGGCAACTTTAGCCCCCATACATTTTCCGCGCAAGATCACATTCGGTCAGTAAGCTATTACGCACTTTTTAAAGGATGGCTGCTTCCAAGCCAACCTCCTGACTGTTTACGCGATCTCACATCGTTTCACACTTAGTTGCCCATTAGGGCCCTTAGCTGTCGGTCTGGGCTATTTCCCTCTCGACTACGGGGCTTATCCCTCGCAGTCTCACTGCCATGCTAATCATACGGTATTCGGAGTTTGGTTGGGTTCGGTAAGCGGGTAAGCCCCCTAGCCCATTCAGTGCTCTACCCCCGTAGGACAACACATGACGCTGCACCTAAATGCATTTCGGAGAGAACCAGCTATCTCCAAGTTCGATTGGCATTTCACCGTACTAACCACAACTCATCCCGAGACTTTTCAACGTCAATGGGTGCGGCCCTCCAAGAAGTGTTACCTTCCCTTCAGCCTGGCCATGGCTAGATCACTTGGTTTCGGGTCTGCTGATTACGACTTGTCGCCCTATTCAGACTCGGTTTCCCTTCGGCTCCGTGGCTAAACCACTTAACCTTGCCGAAATCAACAACTCGCAGACTCATTATGCAAAAGGCACGCCGTCACACAGTGAAGGGATTGCTCCCAACATAGTGCTCCGACTGTTTGCAAGTGACGCGGTTTCAGGAACTATTTCACTCCCCTCCCGGGGTGCTTTTCACCTTTCCCTCACGGTACTGGATACACTATCGGTGACAAACTGTATTTAGCCTTACCCGGTGGTCCGGGCAGATTCACGCGGAATTCCTCGTGCTCCGCGCTACTCGGGTACATCCTGAATTCGTTGGAAATTTATTGTACGGGGCTATCACCCTCTATGGCAGCACGTTCCAATGCTCTTCCAATATTTCTCAACTGATCTTCTTTTCTAATCCTGCTCACTCAAGCTCAAGGCCTGAGTGAGAGGGATTAGTGGATGCCCCACGACCCCACACAGCATGCTGTGTGGTTTAGGCTCTTCCGATTTCGCTCGCCGCTACTTACGGAATCTCTTCGATTTCTTTTCCTCGGGTTACTAAGATGTTTCAGTTCACCCGGTTGCCTTCTCCAACCCTATGAATTCAGGTTGGGATAACAGAGTGTAACCTCTGCTGGGTTTCCCCATTCGGATATCTTCGGATCACCCCATTCATGCTGGTCCCCGAAGCATTTCGTTGCTTGCACGTCCTTCATCGGCAGTTTGTCCCTAGGCATTCACCGCGCACTCTATGTAGCTTGATTTGCGCCGTTCTCAATTAGCGTTCTTGAACTGCTCAGTGTTTTTCATTCGCAGCTCACATCCGTTATTCAGCTTTCAAAATGCTCTGGCCTTTCGGCCGCCATCCATCACTCGACCACTCGAAAGCGGCGTCACAGCGTTGGCTGGCGAGGAGGAATGATACCAGGGCGACCCCCCGGTGTCAACAGGGTCCCCCCATTTTCCCGGGCTAGTCCCAAGAAAGTAGTCACTTCGCGGCCTCACACCCGGTATTTGAACCTGAGGAGCCTGAAAATCAACTTAAAACCGCGGTCCGATTGGTGGGGCCTTTGCGAATCCCGAAGAGCTCCGCGATTTCTGGCCGCCCATATTAAAGAGTATAGGGGCCCCAGCGTGCCGCCACGCTAGGGCCCCTGCCGACCTTCAGATGGGCCCCAGAAACTAGAACTTGACCTGGTACCGGAGGGTCCATGAGGACCATCTGGTTTGCGCCTTGCTCGGGTCTTCTTCAATCACATGGGCCAGGGAGAGGCTAGAAGGCCCGCTGACCGCGTAACGCAGGCCAACCCCATACTCCAGGACCACATTGCCGTCTTCACCTGTATCAGCGTCAAACTGAGCGTATCGGGTGAACACCTGGCTCCTCGCGCTCATGTCATAGCCGAGCTGAAGGTGCCAACCCTGCATCGGGTTCGAACCGCCACCAGAAGCCGCGATCCGATCTCGGCCTGTCATGAGCTCTGCTCGTGCTGATACGCCGGTCTGGGCAATGTCAGCCACGAAGCCATCGACGTAGAGGAAGCTGCGGTCAATTGCAGGCGATTCCAAAGGATTCCCTCCAGGCGAAAACTTAGGTCGGCGACCAGCCCAGCCACTGATGCCGTAAGAACTTCCTTCACCCTCAAATCGGACTCCGCCGAAGCCAGCGAGGGACTGGCCGGGGTTCACACCATTGCCCAGGCCGAATATCTCGGCATCCTTGATGCTGAGCGCGTTGGCCACACCAAGGAACACCTTTCCGTCGGCGATCTTGTGCTCGGCCATCACACCCCGAATACGCTCACCTTTGAAGATCGTGCGGTTGTACTTTGTCCGCTCCGGGAACTCCCTGCGGCTGGAAGATCGGGATATCTCGTAGCCGACCGGGTTCGAGAACTGCCCCAACGTCAGACGACTGCCCTTCACGGGGTCCAGATCGTAGTAGATGATCGCATCTTTGAGAGTGGCTTCAATGTCATCTTTGCCATTGGCGAAATCAAAGGCGAGCTTCATCGAAGTCCGTTCATCCAGGCTGCGCTTCGTTCCAATTCGAATGCGCCTGAAGTGGAGGCCCTCATCCATCCCGCCTGGCTTGTCGGTGCCGAGCCACTGGTACTGGATGTATCCCGTGAACTCGCTCTTTGGAGAGGCCTTAAGGGCCGCCTGGTCAGCAGATGCCACGGCGATGCAGGCCAGGGCCATAGATGTCAAAAAAACAACTTTCATTTCAAGTTTCCTGCGAGCACACTGCCTCGTGAGCCCTCAATGAAACCCAATTCTCCCTCCCAAATGTTAAAAGAGCTTAAAGAAAAAGGGCTGGCCACACGGCCAGCCCTAATCGTCATCGAATCAGGCGAGCGCTAGCCGCCGGGTTTGCCGCCACCGCGGCCATTGCCGTTGCCGCCGCCGCCACCGCCGCCATCGCCGCCTTTCGGTGGCT
>JALGYA010000163.1 GCA_029824475.1 Fimbriimonadia bacterium
TGGCCGCACTACCCTGCCTTCATTGCTTGGTGAAGCCGGCTACACAACAGGCGTTGTCGGAAAATGGCAACTCGGTTTGGGTGACGGCCCCATAGACTGGAACACGGATGTCCGCCCCGGTCCTAATGAGATCGGCTTCGACTATCACTTTCTGATTCCGGCCACAGGTGACCGAACACCCTGCGTCTATCTGGAGCAGGGAAGAGTCGTCGATCACGACCCCGCTGATCCGATCGAAGTGAGCTACGGGAAGCGGATTGGTGACGCTCCATCAGGCAAAGAACGGCCCGATCTGCTCAAGCACATGTGGTCGCACGGCCACGACCAGACCATCGTCAACGGCATCTCCCGCATCGGTTGGATGACCGGCGGTGAGAAGGCAAGATGGATCGACGAAGACATGGCTGACGTCATCACTACCAAGGCGGTGTCGTTCATCGAAAAGAACAAGAATGAGCCATTCTTCTTGTACTTTAGCACGCATGACATCCATGTCCCGCGCGTGCCGCATTCTCGGTTTGTAGGCAGCAGTGGCATGGGTGCCAGAGGCGATGCAATCGTCCAGATGGACTGGTGTGTTGGCCAGCTCGTGGAAAAACTGGAGAGTGCAGGCCTCACCGACGACACTCTCATCATCTTCACTTCCGACAACGGCCCGGTGCTCGACGACGGCTATGTTGATGAGGCCAATGAAAAGCTAGGCGATCACAAGCCAGCCGCCCATTTCCGAGCAGGGAAGTACGCGAAGTTCGAAGGAGGAACCCGTGTGCCCTTCGTGGTCAAGTGGCCGGGGCATGTGGAGGCTGGTACCACCAGCGACAAGCTGTTCAGCCAGGTCGATATGGCCGCGACGCTCTCCAGCCTCGTGGGCATCAGCATCCCGGATGGAGACTGTGAAGACAGCCAGATCCAGCTCGCCTCACTCCTCGGCAAGCCGAGCCTGGGGCGCAGCCACATGATCCACGAAGCCCACAACGGTCTTGCCCTCCGGCTCGGCAAGTGGAAGTACATCCCCAGAGGCAATTCCAGAGACGGCCTCGGCCCCTGGACCACCGCACAATTCAAGAACAACGGAGCCCTGTACGACCTCGCTAAAGACGAGTCGGAAACCAAAGACCTGGCAGATGAGCGCACGGACGTTCTCGATGAGATGATGGACCTTTTGGAGAAGCTAAAGGCAAAGCCGAGCAGCCAGTAATTGCACTAGTCCAACCGACTTGGGCATACTAGGCGGATCGGCTGGACAGCGGCGTCAAGCCTGGAGGAACAGACTTGCAGCAGCTCGACTGGCTAATCGTCGGTATCTACGTCCTGTCAGCCATTGGAATCGGCCTCTTCTTTACCAAGAAGGCGGCCAAGAGTTCAACTGACTTCTTCGTCGCAGGCAGGAGCCTGCCCTGGATCATCGCCGGCACCTCAATTGTCGCGACGACCTTCTCTTCGGACACCCCGATTTTCGTAGCGGGAATGACGCGTGAAGACGGCTTCTCGAGCAACTGGTTCTGGTGGTCCGGTCTCATCGGCGGCATGGCTGGAGTCTTCTTCTTCGCCAAACTCTGGCGTCGAACAAAGGCTCTGACCGACGTCGAATTCGTCGCCCAGCGCTACGACGCTGGCCCAGCCACGAACATCCTTCGAGGCTTCAAAGTCTTCTTCCATGGCGTCTTCGAAAACTGCGTTGTCATCGCTTCGGTGACCCTCGCCATGTCGAAGGCGATCGACGTCATTCTCGACCTGCCGGCGACCGCTGCATTCACACTTCCGTTTATTGGAGACATAAGCTGGAATGCAGCCATCCTGATTCTTCTAGGCGGCGTCGCCGTCCTCTATTCGGCTCTGTCAGGCCTCTATGGTGTTGTCTACACTGACCTCATTCAGTTCGCCCTGGCGATGGTCGGCTCTATCAGCCTTGCGTACTTCGCATACAAGTCAGCTTCCGGTGGCGAAGGCATGATGGCCAAGCTTCAGGAGAGCCCAGATTTCTCCAACGCGCTCACCCGAATCGTCCCCGATCTCAGCCTGAATCCCATGAATGTCGGGACCGCGACGTTCCTCATATTAGTCACCGTGATGTGGTGGGGCAATGCACCTGGACAGGGCTATCTGGTCCAGCGGCTTCTCGCCACCAAGTCAGAGCGAGACTCGATGCTCGCGCTGCTCTGGTTCAACTTCTGCCACTACGTCATTCGATCTTGGCCATGGCTCACTGTCGGCCTGCTGTCGCTCATCTACTTCAAAGCAGATGCGCCTGAGCTGATGAATGCCGCTGGCGCCTACGACTCGGAGCGCGCATTCCCAGCAATGATCGACATGTTCCTCCCGGTCGGGCTTAAAGGCGTGATGGTCGCCTCCCTGCTGGCTGCGTTCATGTCCACCCTCGATACGCACCTCAACTGGGGCGCCTCGTACCTGGTCAACGACTTCTATCAGCCGTTCATCAACAAGGATGCGAACTCAAAGCATATCGTTGCGATCTCTCGGTGGTCGATGGTCGTGCTTACAATCATCGCCGTCATCTTGGCCACGAAGCTGACAGGCATCATCGACGCCTACAAGTACTTGGCGGTAATCGGCAGTGGTCTAGCGGTCATCATGATCGCCCGCTGGTTCTGGTGGCGGGTCAATGCGGCAGCTGAATTGTCTGCGGTCGCAACGTCCCTCATTCTCGGCAACCTGCTGACCTATTTCATGCAGAACCCTGAAGGTGTCGATCTGTTCGCAATTCGCGCCGGGATCAACCTTCTTGGAACGACTCTGGTGTGGGTGCTCGTGGCCTACTTCTCCCATCCAAAACCCTCGCCGCAGACCGAAGAGTTCTACGGAGCGATTCGTGTCGGTGGCCCTGGCTGGAAGCTCGTCCGCGAAAAAACTGGTCTTAACCCGATCTCCGGCGATTTCGGAAACAGCCTGATCGGCTGGATCAGCGGCTCGGCGTTCATCATGTCGATGCTGATCGGAGTTGGCAAGCTGCTCTTCCTCGATAAGAGCATGGCTGTCGTCAGCTTCGGCATCTCCGCAGTCAGCTTCATCTTCCTGATGAAGGCGATCAACAACTCCAAGTTCCACAGCCCAGATGAGCCGATGGAGCGTGTCACTCCCCTTGAGCCGGACACAGCGCCTTAGCTGCAGAGAGTAGATTGGGAGCCCCATTCCTCCTAGCTTTGTAGGAGGCAAGGGGGTCGACGGTTCCTCGGTTTAGAGATTTGTCCGTCTCCCTCGAACGAGGGGGAGGCTAGGAGGGGGACAGACAAATCTTGCGTCTTAGGATTTGTGGATTGGTCGCTCACCCACGAATGGTGGGGAGATCGGAGGCAGGTTCGACGTGGAACGGCTTTCAGCCGGGACTACAGGTATCAAACAAGACCGCTCCCTTCGGTCGCAGCCCCCTCTCAATCTCCCCCGCCCCAAGCGGGGGAGAGGCCAGAAGAGAACCCTCTCCTCCTCTCGAACGAGGAGGGGAGGGAACCAATCTAGATTCCAGAGCCGAGCTTCTTCAGCTCCTCGTCCAGCAGCTCGCGCCTCAATATCTTCATCGCGCCGCTCTTGGGAAGAGAATCCCGAAACTCGATCTGCCGAGGAATCTTATAGGCCGCCAACTCTTCACGGCAGTACTTGATCAGCTCCTCATCACTCGCCGCCTCTCCCGGCTTGAGCACAACAAATGACTTGACAGTTTCCCCCCGCTTTTCGTCGGGAACACCGATCGTCCCGGCCTCCAGGACAGCAGGATGCGACATCAAAACGTCATCGACTTCATCGGGGAAGATGTTGTATCCGCCGGCAATAATCAGCTCCTTTTTGCGCCCGACGATGAAGAAGTAGCCGTCCTCATCAACCTTCGCGATGTCGCCGGTATGAAGCCATCCATCCTTGATCGCCTCATCCGTCGCATCCTGCCGCTTCCAATAGCCCTGCATCACCTGCGGACCCTTGATGAGCAGCTCTCCCTCGCCGCCAACGGGCAGCTCGGTCGACCCGTCTTCGAGCGAGACAATCTTTGCGTCAGTCTCCGGCAGCGGCACGCCGATGCTGCCGGTCTTCTGCATGCCGGTGAGCGGATTGCAGTGGGTGACGGGCGAGGTCTCTGTCATCCCGAACCCCTCCACAATCTGCCCTTGCGTGATCGACTCGTACTTCTCCCTAACCGTGCTCGGCAGCGGTGCTGACGCTGAGAAGCACGCCTTCACGCTCGTCAAGT
This sequence comes from Fimbriimonadia bacterium, assembly GCA_029824475.1. Classification (GTDB taxonomy): domain Bacteria; phylum Armatimonadota; class Fimbriimonadia; order Fimbriimonadales; family Fimbriimonadaceae; genus JALGXY01. The sequence goes on from JALGYA010000163.1 coordinate 4,199, forward strand.
CAAGCTTGTCAACGCCAGGGAAGTTGATAATCGCATTGAGCTGGGAAGGCACTGCCGGAAAAATCGTGACCCTGTGCTTCGCGATGTTGTTTATCAGCGCCGTCAGGTCTCGCGGGTCTGGCATGAGCACCGTCGCCGCCGCCACAGAAATAGGGAAGTTCATCCCCACGGTCATCCCATACACGTGGAAGAACGGCAGACAGGCGAGAAACACATCATCCCCCGTCTCAACGCTCGTAAACCACGCACGAGTCTGCTGGACATTGCAGGAGAGATTCCGGTGCGTCAGCATCGCGCCCTTGGAGAGCCCCGTCGTACCACCCGTGTACTGAAGCACCGCAAGATCATCGATGCCAATGTCAGTTTGGGGCGGAAATGGACCGTACTCTCGTATCAGGTCCTTCATGAAGTAGATGCCTTCACCAGGCTCTACGTCCACCAGCATCGGCCTCTTTGCACGCCGAAGCTTGTAGGAGGCGATCAGATTCAGAGGGAACTTGAGGTAGTCCGATATCGACGTAACGATGTAGCTTTCAACAGAAAGCTTGTCGCGGATCGCTCTGATTCGGCCTTCAAATAGGAAATCGCTGACGACCACAACCTTGCAGTCAGAATCGTTCCACTGGTGCTCCAGCTCCCGCTCCACATAGAGTGGATTCGTCATCACCACCTGCGCACCTAGCGAGAGCGCTGCGTAGTACGCGATGACCGTCTGAGGAAGATTGGGCAGCTGGATCCCGACCCTAGTGTCCTTCTTTACGCCTAGAGCGGTGAGAGCAGTGGCAAAACGGTCGATCTGCCCCTTGAGCTGACAATACGTCAGCCGGCGGTTCATGAAAATGAGTGCAGTCCTCTCACCGTTTTCAGCAGCTGCACGCTCAAGATAGGCAGGGATAGGAGTCTGGTCGAATGCGATATCCGCCGCAACCGCATCATCGTAGTGCTCGTGCCAAGGCCGTTTTTCCATTCTCATTCTGATTCTGCCCCCGTTCTGGATCGGCTTCTCATCGTCAACAGTCCGGCTAGCCAGGCGCCACCTAAAGGCAGGGCCAACGCCCAGCTCTGAAGATTGAGCCAGCCCACAAAAACGACTCCATCCTTCGCCAGCAGCGCCAGCCCGAAGCAGAGCATCAGCGCACCCACAACCTGCCGCCATGCCGCCACTGCGGTCACACCCGGTCGACCCCGCTCAAACCGCCCAAAGCCCAAAGCGAGCACAACCAGCGCCACCACGAAGCAGAGGAACCACACAGGCCGGGCAGACCACCACTGACTGCTTCCAGCTGAACTCAACAGGCCAAGATTGCCCAGCTTCCAGGCCAAGCCAGTCACAAGCGTCAGGGCCGTGAAGTGCCACAAGTAGATCGTCATGATCATGCCGTTGACGATGATGGTCGCAGTCCACGGCTTGGGCCGCATCAGCCAGCGCCTCATAGGCTTTTCAAGGCTGAGCAGCATTCCACACTGGGTGAGCCCGAGCGCGAGCATCGGCAGCTTCGGCGGGAATGAGTTGCTGATCCCCTCTCCAGGATTTCCTGCCATGTGAACGGGATAAGGGAACAGGTCAAGATTCGTGAGGCAGACCAGAGTGACGAGCCCGCCCACGCCCCACGCTAATGTCTTGTCCAGTCCATCTAATCGCCCATCCCGCCACGCATATCCCAGCTGATGCACAGAGAACCAGATGAAGATGAAATTGAGATACCCAAGGACCTCAACCCCGGTCGAGAACGTGAGCATATCGATGACAATAGCAGCCCCCACGAGAGCCCAGAATGAACCGAATCCGTACTTCTTCCAAGCTCCATACGTAAGAGGTGCCAGCAGCACGACGAGCATGTAGACCGCCAGGAACCAAGTCGGGACAATCGCCAATTGCGAGGCGAGTTCGATCGCCGGCTTATCGACGTACTCCCCGGCATGCCCCAGCACCTTTGCGGTCCCAAAATCGCCGGCAAAAACCAGAGCCAAACCGACAATCAACCCCCAAGCAACGAGGAGTGGAAGAACGGGCCCGATCAGGCGTTCGAGCCTCGCTTTCAGCCACTCCCTGTAGCTCTTTCCGCTGCGCATCGCGGAGTTCCATGAGACTCCGTTTGAGTAGCCACCGACAAGGAAGAAGATCGGCATGACCTGGAACAGCCATGTCAGCCACTTTGACCACTCCTGATGCGCCAGGAGGTTGCTGACGAAGAGCTGGTTATCCTGGATATAGACTGCGGTGACGAGCCAATGGCCAGTGATCACGGCCATGATCGAGAGCGCCCGTAGAAAGTCTACATAGCGATTTCGCGACTCAGGAGTCTTGGCAGCGGCCTCGGCCGCCGTTGACCATAAACCCATCTTTTCTCACCCAGAGGCGACCCCGCGAACACCTCTCGCTTGGCCCCTTGAGGAACTTCTGCTCAGGATACCTACGCTGTCGGGCCTCGCCGCGTTTACAGATGTGGCACAGAAGGAGCCCCACAATGCGCTGGACCATGAACTGTGCTTGTCAGCGGCCAATCGTTCAGAGGCAAAGAACCACCAGAACGGGCCTCTATCATGAAATTATCATGACACTGCCATTTATAAATCCTGACAACCATGAATTTCAGCCATTAACGCCATGACAGGCGAATTTTCGTGGATGGATTCGGGATAGAATTCAACTCGTGTTGGGGAGAGCACGATGACATCACTACAGGTCCGGCTATTTGGATCGCCGGAATTTCGAGGCACCGAGGCCCACTCAAAGCAGCTCGGAGGCAAGACTGTCGGCAGGCTTTTGGCCCTGCTCTGCATTCACGCCGATCGCGATATGGATCGCCGGCGACTGACCGAGATGCTGTGGCCGCACGAGCCGCATGCACCGCTGAACCGTCTCGCCGTGTCGCTCTACCATCTCAAGCAGATGATGCGGAGCACGGGCGTGGATCCTGGCCCGATTCTGATCACAACCCGAAGCTCGATTCGGCTCAATCCTGCCCGGCTGCAGCTCGACCTTGGTGAGTTCCTGAATGTCATTTCGAGGGCACGGAACTTTTTTAATGATACGGCGACCACCGAGATCTACACGCAGGCGGTGGATCTCTATCGGGCGCAGTTCCTG
>JALGYA010000164.1 GCA_029824475.1 Fimbriimonadia bacterium
GAAGGTCCGCCAAAGAAGGCTCCCATAAGGAGCGTTCGACGTGGAAGAGGGTGAGGAGGTTCCGGGGCCATCCACTCAGCAAGCGCAGGATCCTCCATCTCCCCTGCGGCTCTCAAACAAGGAGGAAGGGGGATTCCAATCTGATTCTGTGTGCCACGGGCAAGCCCGCCTTCTGGCCTCTCTCCTTCGACCAGCGGGAGAGGGGGAGATTAAGAGAGGGGGCTTGCTCGAGTGCTTACACTCACCTCAAGATAACTGTCGGAAGCCAAGGTCAGGGCAGCGTTCTCATTCTTCGAACGCAGACTCAATGTTTGGTCCCCCTCCTAACCTCCCCCTCATTCGAGGGAGAGGGACCAATCCAATTCTGGTCCCCTCCCCTCCTACTCTCAGTAAGAGGGGAGGGTTAGGGTGAGGACGTTCTAGCGCAAGGCGTACGGTCTGCGCCGAGAACCTCCATCCCCCAGTCCTCTTCCTCCTCTCAAGTAGGGAGGAAGGGTTTCCGTGTGCCATGGACAGACGCTCTCAGCGTTTGTCCGTGCGGCCAGCCGCTAAGACACGGGCAGGCCCGAAGCGGCCATTTCATGGCACACACTAATACTTGGGCTGGGCGAAAAAGCTCCACACCTTCCCAGTCGAGCGCCTCTTCTGGCGGCCTTCACCCAGCACAACGCCCTGCCGCACATCTGACTAGATGAAGCAGCAGGGCGCTAAAACACCAGGAGATTCCCGAACCATGTTGTCCGGAAACTCTGGTCAGAGAATCGACCTCAAACCTACTTGGCTTTGTCTTTCACGCCTGGGTTTCGATCATTCTTGATCTCACACAGGTTGATGCAGCCGTCTTTGTCCGAATCGAGGACTTCGACCTTCTTCAAGTGGGCCGAGGTCATCTTCTTGGTCTTTGCCTTCACCATCTCTTTCTGGATGTCCTTGCCGTACGGGTTGAGCTTGCCGCCTTTTGCGCTGGCATGGCAGCTTCCACAAGCGGCTTTGCCAAGCTTCGACGTGCTTTTCAACTTATACGTGTCGTTGAACACCTTGATGTTTCCGGGCAGTGCTGAGGCAACGCCAAAGGCGGCAATTGCGATGCAGAGCAGTACGAACTTTTTCATGTGGTTCTTTTCCAGTCTCTTAGATTAGACGTTTCGAAATCGAAGTGGCTGCTGGGGCTATGGGTCCTCAGTGTCAGCTTCAGTTACACTCTTTGGTCGGCGATAAAATGCGGCAGCGAAGCCGGCAAGAGCCATCAACCCTGTTCCAAGCCAGACGAGGATCGTCATCGGCTTGTGATACACCTCAATGGGATAGATAGGGGTCTTGAGCTGAGCTCTAAGGGTGGCGGATCTGTCCTCCGCGCTCACGTTGACGAGCACCAGTTCCGTGTTGTCGTCAAGCGAGGCTGGATGAGAGAGAATCTCGCCATTCTTGGCGAGCGAGAACTCTGGTTGATAATCTTCCTGAGTCTCCCCGTCGTCGATGGTGACAATAACCCCGATCGTGGCGCCAGTCTCTCCCATCACACCGCCACGAACCATCTCTTTATAGGTCAAGGTCATGCCGCCGAGCTGTTCAGACTCTCCAACCGCAATCGTCACGTCCTCGCCGACGTTCTGCTGCGGAACGCCCAGCGAAACGTACGTGTCCATGAACAGACTGCGCTCGATGTGCGGCCAGACCATCGTATCTTCGTGGTCACCGTCGTCGATTGCGTAGAGTCCAGGAGTCGCAATGAACAGCGGCTCCTTGCCATCGTTCACGTCATAGAAGGCCAGCTCGAGCTCATTGTCTCTGTGGTACTTATCCAACGTCATTCCGACCAGGCGAACCTCGTAGTTCAGAACCTGGCCAGGATGATCCTTGATAACCAGCGACTGCTCCTTAATCTCGTAGCCACGCGAGACGATCAGCCCGGCCACTAGAATCGCGAGGCCGATGTGAGACAGGAACGGCGACAGACCAAGCTTGCTTCGCTTGAACAGCTCAGCCACCCGCCAGGCATTCCCTACAAGACCGAACAGGCAGATTCCAAACAAGAACAGCACCCAGGCCATGCCCGTCACTTCAAACCGGCCGAGAAGGGTCGCCGTCGGGTTCATTTCGAGCTTGCCTGCAAAGGGAGTGAGGACCGTAGCGACAAGCAGAATTCCCAGCACGCCAATAGTGATGCAGAGCACCGTGTACGCTTTGTTCGCGAGCTCACGAGCACCTGTACCCTTCCACGATACAAACGGCGCTATCGCCATGAGCAGCATCATCGGAATGAACATCCAAGGAAGCACCTGGTGATACAGCCACTCCTCAACAACAGCTGGCCGCTTGCCCTGCAGGGCTTGGATGAACGGCACACTCATCCCAAGCATGGCCGTGACGCCGAGCGCCAGCAGCGATGCGTTTCCGAGCATATAGAAGCCTTCTCGCCGGAGAACGGGCCCGGAGTCTTCCTCTTTCGTACGTTTTCTCTCTTGGAATGCACGATACGACCACAGCCCCATGAAGCCCACAAAGGCGCCTATCATGAGCGTCAGCAGCAGCTTCAGCGCATACCGGTCCATCTCCGCAAAACTGTGAACACTCGTATCGCTGAGAGCACCTGATCGAGTCAAAAACGTGCCGTAAAGGAACACGAGGAACGGCAGCGATGCCAGCAGAAGGTTGGTCATCACCCACCGCTTCTTCGTCACCTGGACGATGACTCCATGGATAAGCGCCAGAGTGAAGCACCAGGGAACGAAGCTGACGTTCTCAACCGGATCCCACATCCAGAAGCCGCCCCAGCCCAGCGTCTCATACGCCCAAAAGCCGCCCATGCATAGCCCGAGCCCAACGAGAGTCGCAGAGATGATCGCCCAGGGCCGGACAATCGGAATCCACTTGTCATACTCTCTAGTCACCAAGGCTGCGAACGCCAAAGCAAACAGCGACGTGAGAGAACCAAATCCCAGGAAAATTGTTGGCGGGTGAATGATCACCCAGTAGTTCTGGAGCGACGGAGACAGCCCGACTCCATCTTCGGGAACGAAGACAGTGCCCTCAAACATCGTGAGGTTGAAGGGCGATTCCAGGGCAAGGATGCTCGCAATGCCGCCCAGGAAAAACGCAAATGCAATCGTGTACCAGCGGCGATATGCCCCCGTCGACCTGGCAGTCATCAGGGCGAAAATAGCAGAGCACGTGCCCCAAAGAAGGAAGCTTCCTTCCTGACCGGACCAGATGCCAGCTATCCGATATAACAGCCCACTCGCACTGTCTGCGTGCCCATAGACGTATTCAAATTCGTACCGCTTCGCAGCAAAAAGAATGCCGAGCACGACAAAGGCACCCAGCAGAGCGTAACACCCGGCAGCGAACCCAATCTTGCCGGCCTTTGCGGCCTCCTTGATCCGGCCTGAGATCAGCCACGAAATTGCTGACAGCGCAAAAAGGCTCGCCGAAGCGATGATCAGCACGCGTCCAATGACGCCGAGAGTGAGGGACCAAGTGGGGGGAGCGGGCAATTCGAACGGGAGGAAGTCGTTCATGTTCTTGTAATCGCGCTAGTTCAAGTATAGAATGATTTGACGGTCTCAGGTATGACTGCGGTCATATCTGGCCTCGGTGGCTGGTCTGGTCAGCGCGCGACACACGCTAGATGCACCCTACCACCTGCGGCGGCTTCGCACGAGGCAAAAAAAAAGTGGTCGGGGCACTTGCGCGCCCCGACCACGCTGACTTAGTCCATTCCTTCCCTATCGATCTGGGAAATCCGGGCTACGTCTGACTGAATGACTGCCTCCATCTGCGCTTGAGACACCGAACCCATCGTGGTTGGCATCGCAGCACCGATCGAGTCGAGCTCAGCATTGGCGACCGTTATCAGGTGCTTTGCATACGGACCATTGTGGACACCGAAGTCTCCTGACTCGATGATGTAATGGTAGTTGTGTCGGGCTCGCTTGATTTCAATCGGGATCAGCGATTGATCAGCAGCGGTGTAAGGATCTGGCACGTAGCTTCTGTATTCCCACAGATGCTCGTTTCCGTCAACACCAGGGAACTTGTCAATCGACCAGTTCGCCAGTCGTACACGAAGGGCGTACATTCCACTCAGGATCTCTGACTTGATAGACGTCACCCTGTTGGCGGCATCAGTCTCCGTGTGACACGGGACACAAGCGTTGAAGCTCACTGTGAACGAATGCCTTCCGTCCGGCATATGGCAGTGCGAGCACTGACCCGGAGCATTGGAGTGAGCGGTGTTCCTTTCAACAGGACCCGTTCCCTCAACGCCACCGATGCCCATCAGCATGTTGTACTGGTTGCTGTGGTGTCCACCGAATCGAGATGTACTGGACTGCAGTTTTGCGTCGCCAGGATCAACGCCGCGACCGTTGTGACACTGGGCGCAGAGATGGTCGAACGTCTGGTACGTGCCGACATCTGTTCCTGGCCCGACATCTGTCGTGTCAGTGTTGAATGTTGCGTGTCGCAGCTGTGCCTCATCGCCGTCGTCAGTGAGATAACCCGTTGACTTATGGGGATCGTGGCATGTGATACACGGAGCTGAGTGAGGCGCGTGATTGATGATGCCTTCAGCAATCGCTTGGATGTCTTCGGCAGGCATCGTTGCAATATCCACACCTGCGTCGTACGTTTCAGTGCGGAACGTGCCGCCATGGCACGCGATGCAGCGGTAGGCACGACCGTAGGATTCAGGCCCAGTAATCGCGCGCTCGACAGGGCTGGTGACCAGCTTGTCATGCTGCGAGAACTTGTATTCCTCGGCGATTTTCCCGTGGCACTGAGCACAAACTGTGGGGCTTGCAATCTTCGGGAGAGTGAGAATGTTATCCTTCGATGGATTCGCCTTGTGGACGCTTCCTGGCCCGTGGCATCCTTCACAAGTGATGCCACTTTCGAAGTGATCCGTGCCCATCCAGTCTGCGTGCTGCGAGCCATCCTCGTCGCCGTGGCAGCCTGCACAATCTGTTGGAGTGAGATAAGAGGCCGCACGCTGCTCATCACTGAGCAGCGCCAAGAATTCTGCCGGAACAGATCCCTGGCCTCCATTGTCGAGAGTCGTTCCACCGACACCCCCGCAACTCTGGATCGCCAGAATCGCGGCTATTGCCGGTATGGATGCGAATAGAGTGACGAAGCGTCGATCTTTCATTTTCTTCCTGCCATCATGCTGCGAAATTGTTGTGTCTTCCATCTGTGTCCTCAGAACCGCGTCGTGTACCTCGCGCTCAAGAAGGTCGAGTGGTAGCTGGTCATGTCATATTCCCGGTCGTTGCGGCTCCAAGGGGCCACGATCAACTCGAGGTCGTTGTCCTCTGAAAGTCTGCGGCGCACTCTGAAGGTCAGCTGCGTACCGCGTACATTTCCAGACTCATAAAAGTTCAGTCCTGCGCCAGCCGAGAGCTCGGGGCTCTCTGACCAGTCTGCGCCAATCGAGAGCGATCGCGCATTGGGGAAATAGAAGTCGAGATCATGATCAACGCCATCCTCACCCTCCACCTGGAAGTCGTCGAATGAGAGCTCAGCGTAGCCGAAGAGGTCTGGGCTGAACACGTAGCTTCCACCGACGGCGATGTTGTGCCAGCCGATCTGCAGACCTCGATCATGATTCTGATTTAGCCGGTAGGTGTAGGAGCCATAAGCAGAGAGCTTATCGGTCCCGCCTTCCAGCTTCGCCTGAACAGTCGCTCGGTCGCCCCAGTAGAGCCTGCGTGGATCATTCGAGTTCATCACGGCATCGTTGCTGATCTGCTCCCAAGAGCCTCTCAGCTTCAGCCGCGCACCAGCGAGCTTTCCGCTAAGCCGGACATCATAGCCGTCTGATTTGGGAACGTCCACGAACTCGTGGTTCGCTCGGACTCGCTCAGATTCCTTGCGGTTGTAAGCCATCTGCAGCACCCACCCGGGCAGCCGATGGATGACTCGAACATTCGACTGAAGTCGCTTCCGCACGTAGGCGTTCATGATCGTTTCAAGATCATTGTCCTGCCGTGCGAATTGGAACTGCATCCCTGTCTTCGGCCCCATGTCCAGGTAGCCGTAGAACTTGTAGGCGTTGATGTCGCCGTCGGGCTGCCCCGTCTGCTCGATGTGAGAGAGTGAAGCGGCACCACCGATGCTCAGGTTCTGCGTGATATCTCGAGAGTAGTCCGCGTTGACGCCCCGCTGCACCGTGGTCGGCTGCACGCCAGCCCCGTTGTAGGTTCGTCGGTCGCTGAAGGCAATCCCGAGGTTGCCGCCTAAAACATTGGCGCCAATCCCGCCGCCAAACCGCTGCGTATGTGTCTGATCGGCGCCTCGCGGCGCTGCGTAATTGGTTCCGCGCTTGCCTGAGTGATAGGTGAGGAAGCCGCTCACGTTCTCTGAAATCGCTTGATCAACCGTCAAGTTGACCTCGTCACGGCCACTCGGCGAAACCTGTCGCCAGTCGAGTACTTGGCGTCCGTATTGAAGCCGGTTGGCGTGGATCGTAGTCTTTCCGTCATTGACAACGGTGTACAGATCAGCCAAGTTGTCCTGGTTCGCCATGCCCCGCACGATAAACCGAAGGTACGGCGATGTTTCACTCATCGGAGACAACAGCCTCAGACTGTGAAGCCCGAACCCTTCCATCGGGTTTGCGTACTGATCAAGAGCACGGACGCTTTCGTAGGTGGTTATGCCAAGAGTGATCTCACTCAGCTTCGGTCGCGCTTGAACTTCTTCTTCCGCCTCTTCCTGCGGCTCCACAGCCACAAGTTGGCCCGCAGCCTCTTGCGCAAGAGCCTGTGAGCAGAGCATTGCCATGGTCGCAGTCGAGATTCCTGCCAGCAACGAATAGCGTTTCATCAGTTGATTTCCTTTACTTTATGGCGTCATGAAAAGCGGGCTAGTGTTGCTTCCGTGGGACGCGACGTGACACCCCGCGGTCCAACAGGTCTGACCAGGATGGTGATCTGACAACGTCTCGGTATGACACTGTGCACACAGGCCCCTGGTTACAGAATTCAACATGTCCGGGTTGTTTGAGCCGTGCGGTCGGTGGCACTCCTGGCAGCCATCGCCAGTGAATCCCGCAACCGGATCATGCTCATACATGAATGGTCCTGCCTTCTCGGTGTGACAAGTCACACACATGCCCTTGAAGGCATCCACCTTAATCTTGGAGCTCTTCGTCGGGTGAGGAGAGTGGCAGTCGCTGCAGGCGAGCCGACCCTCAGGACCCGGGTGGTGTTCTGCACCCCGG
>JALGYA010000165.1 GCA_029824475.1 Fimbriimonadia bacterium
ATCCTAAGAACCTGGACAGCTGCTTTTATGGGTCATAGACGGTCGGCCAGAGAGGTCAGATCGTGATTCCCGCGGAGGCGCGCGAAGCGCTCGGCATTGCACCGGGCGACAAAGTTCTGATCATGAAGAAGCCCGATATGCCGGGCTTGGTCGTGGCTAAGTTTGAATCGCTGCGGATGCTGCTCGATGAGATGAGCGCTGGCTTGGATGCTGTGAATGCGGAGCAGCCGGCGGAGGCCGCTGATGAAGACTAGCGTAATTGTAGTGGCCTTGAGCCTCTGTGGCGCAGCCCAGGCTCAGACGCTCACGATTGATGAAGTCGTCAAGATTGCTGAAGAGCACGCGTTTAGCGTTCGTTCTGCCATGGCATCCCAAGGCAAGGCTGCTGACGTATACAGGGCAACGAAAGGTGGGCTGGGCCCCAAGGTTGAGGTCGTAGGCACGTACGCCCGACTCGAGCAGTCCGCTCCCATCACCAGCTTCCCGGACGCGTTTCCGAGCATTGCAGAGAACAAGCAGATTCAGGCAATCGCTTCGCAGTCAATCGACATTGCTGGTCTTGCAAAGAACGTCCTCAATGTTGCTCGTCACCAGAAGCTCTCCGCTCAGGCCAGGGTTCGCGCTGAGAGGAATCTAATCAGAGGACTCGTGAGGGAGCTCTGCTTCCAGGTTCTTCAGACAGAGGAGCTGATGGGCGTTCAGAAAGCGGAAGTCACCGCCGCTGAGCAGCGCCTTGAAAAGACAAAGATCAAGTTCCGCGAAGACCAGGTTCCGAAGTTCGATGTACTTCGGCTGGAGACTGATCTGAGACGATCACAGCAGGCCTACATCAAGTCCCGTGCTGATCACCGCCTCGCCATCCACAGGCTGAATCACGCAATGGGGCGAGACCCTGACACGGCGTTGGACTTGGCTCAGGCTGAATTCAAGGCACAGGACGGGCTCTCTCCAGTCGATCTGACGATCATGGCCCTGAAGAGCCGAGCTGAACTGGACCAGCAGTCGGAGACGATCAAGAGTCTTGAGCAGTTCAAAATCACTGAGACTGGCGGCTCCAAGCCTTCCATGAAGGTGCAGGGAGTTCTGACCAGAACGATCGATGCTGTTGAAGGGCAGCGCGTGTCTCAGTTTGTGGCAAGTGCATCGATTACTATGCCGGTTTGGGACGCAGGAGTCACGAAGGCGAAGGTCAAGTCCGCGCAGCGTGACATCGACCTTGCCGAAATCGGCCTGGAGCAGCTCCAGCTCGGAATCGCTCTCGACGTAAGAAGCGCCCTGACGAGGCTTGAAAACGCGGCTGAATCGCTGGAGACGGCGAAGACTGGCGAGGAATTCGCACGAGAGTCGCTGAGACTCGCCCAACTCCGGTTTGACGAAGGAGTCGGGATTCTGATCGACGTGACATCCGCACAGGCTGAACTGACTCGGGCTCGTGGCTCGGTCGCCACCTCCCGCTATGACTATTTGACCGCCTATGCAGCCCTGCAGATGGCAGTTGGCCAAGACGACCTGCAGGGCACTGCTGAAATGACAACTCTCACCGAGGAGAAAGTACGATGACGAAGACTCTGACCGCCGCAGCGATTGCGGCATCGCTCGCTTTGACGGGCTGTGTGAACCGTGATGCCCAGGAGCAGGCCAAGAGAACTGAGGTGCTCGTAAAGGACCCCTCGATCGTAGTCTCGGTCATGACGGCTGAACTGACCCTGGAGCCTGAAACTCTTCAGGTCACTGGCCAGATTCAGGCAGAGCAGGGCACAGATATTGGCGCCACTCTTCCCGGGCGGATCACAGCCGTCTATGTTGAAGATGGTGACATGGTCATGGCTGGCCAGACGATCGCCGAGATGGACCGACGAGATGCCAACGCCGCGATTTCACTGCTGGAGTCACAGGCTGCAGCCGCAAGATCGCAGCTGGCGCAGGCAGAGGCCGACGCGAAAGTTGGCCCTCTCAAGAGCGCTGCTGCTGTCACCGGAGCTGAAGCACGCCTGAGGCAGGCAGAAGCAAGGCTTCAGAAGCTGCTGGCTGGCTCCAGAGATGAAGAGCGGCTGCAGGCGGACGCGAGCGTCCGAAGCGCCGAGAGTGACTTGGAGACGGCGAAGCTCAACATGGAGCGAATGAGGCGCCTCTTCAAAGAAGGAGCGATTCCTAAGCTTGACCTTGAGACCGCAGAGAACCGATATGAGAATGCGCTGGCTGGGTTCCAGTCTGCCCTTCAGGCGAAGAAGATCGTCGATCAGGCATCAAGACCTGAAGACATCGCCGCGGCTCGCGAAGACGTGAATGCTGCGAAGCAGCAGCTGCTGGTTGACAAGGCAACCAAGAGCCTTGATGGAACTTATCAGCAGAGAGTTGATGCGGCGAGAGCCAACCTGAACGCAGCTGAAGAAGGTGTGAGACGAGCCGAAATCACGCTGAGTGACCTCAGAATCAAGGCCCCATTCAACGGCAGGATTTCTGGCAGACCGCTCCAGGTTGGTACCGTCGTCGGGCCAGGCACCGCTGTTGCCAGTCTTGTCGGTACATCTGACCTGACTATGGAAGCCTCGGTGCCTGAACTTCAGGTGCCGAACATCACCGTTGGTTCGCTTGTTTCAGTCAGGGTGGACGCCTTGGGCGATTATGTGATGAACGGAGTCGTTGAGGCGATTCGTCCGATGGCAAGCTCTGTCGCAAGGCAATATGTGGTTCGCATCGTTTTGAACGACACGCATCCTGATGTGAAGTGGGGCATGTTCGCACGTGGTGAAATCGCTTTGGGCGGTGCAACCGAGTCTGCTTCGATCCCTGCTGGAGCCGTCATCCGAAACGGCGAGAGCTCTTTCGTCTACCTTGCGGTGGATGGAAAGTCCGTCCGTGCTCCAATCGTCCCCGGCAAGACCGAGTCTGGACTCACGAAAGTGACAGGCCTGGAAGACGGTGACCAGGTCATCGTGAAGGGTCAGTCAGTGCTTGTAGACGGATCGGTCATCACGATTGAAGAAGCTGGCGGAGGCGAGTAAGTTGGGCCTGACGAAACTCGCTATCCAGCGGCCCATCTTCATCTTAATGTTGATGATGGCCGCCATATTCATGGGGGTTAGGGGCAGCCAGACCATGCGGACTGAGCTGAATCCTGATGTCAATTTCGGCATGGTCACGATCACGACCGTCTATCCTGGCGCAGGCCCGGAAGAGGTCAATGAGCTGATCTCCCGCAACATTGAAGAGGCCGTCTCTAGCGTCTCGCAGATTCAGGAAGTCACTTCGACTTCTCAGGAAGGCGTCTCAGTCGTCTCCGTCCAGTTTGAGATTGGCGCGGACATGAACAAGGCGCTCGGCGAGGTTCGCACCAAGGTTGACTCCTCGGTAGGCAGCCTGCCTCGCGAAGCTGAAAAGCCGATCGTCGACCAGTTCGACTCTTCCAGCGATCCAGTGATGTACCTCGCGCTGAAGAGCGACAATCACACGAATCGCGAGCTGAGAAACCTTGCCGACAACGAGATCAAAGAGAAGCTTTCGAGGCTTCCTGGCGTCGCAAGCGTTGGCGTCTCAGGCGGCGAAGTTCGAGAGATTCAGGTTCAGGTTCGAAGAGATGATCTTCTCAAGTACGGAATCGGGATTCTGGATGTTCAGCAGGCCGTGCAGAACGCAGGCCTCAACGTGCCTTCGGGCCGAATCATCGACGGCGACAGTGAGTACACGGTTCGACTCTACGGTGAGTTTAGGTCAGTGGAGGAGATCGGCGAGGTCTACCTCCGTATTACAGATGGTCAGGGTCCGCAAGGCGACTCCTCCATCGTTCGTCTTTCTGATGTCGCCACCATCGTAGACACGAATGCTGAACGACGGTCTTACAGCCGTCTGGACGGCTCTGATTCTGTCGTTATCATAATCCAGAAGGCCAAAGAAGGGAGTGCAGTTGAGATTTCTGATGCGTTCCTGAAGAACGAATTTGGCGGTCCGAGCCTCAAGGATTCGATTGAAGCCGAATACGGCATGCACGTTGAGGTCACGACCGACACTTCGATTCAGATCAAAGACTCTCTGGCCGACCTCGTGCTGGCACTGGTCTTTGGTGTGGTTCTCGTCACGCTCGTTGTCTGGATGTTCCTGCACAACCTGCGCGGCACGATGATCGTCGGAATCGCGATTCCTGTCTGCCTGATGGCGACAATCGTCGTTCTTTGGGCGCTTGGCTTCACTCTCAACAACATGTCGCTGCTGGCTTTGTCGCTGGCTATCGGCGTGCTCGTTGACGACGCAATCGTAGTCATTGAGAACATCTATCGTCACTTGACCTTGGGTGAAGAGCCGGTTGAGGCGGCGATCAATGGCCGAATGGAGATCGGGCTAGCGGCGATCGCGATCACTCTCGCGGACGTGGTGGTGTTCATCCCGATCGCCTTTATGGGCGGCATCGTCGGTCAGTTCTTCCGACCACTCGGCATTGGCTACGCGGTCGCGGTTATCGTCTCGCTGTTCGTCTCGTTCACCGTGACCCCGATGCTCGCCTCCCGCTGGTATCGCAAGGGCGAAGACTGGGAGCACCCGAAAGGGAGATTTGCATCATGGTTCGAGCGGTCATTCACTAAGTTTGGTGCTGGATACGCAAATGTTCTTGCATGGTGCCTCGATCGGCGCTGGTATGTGTTCGGTCTCGGTTTTGCTGTCCTGGTGGCGATGTTCCTGTTCATTGCAGGCAGCTTCGTCATCGTGCCTGACGGCAGCAGCTTCACATCTGTGCTCGGCCAGGCGGCAGCTGTAGGCCAGCAGCCTGCTATGTTCACGATTGTCATCGGGATATTAGTCTGGATTGTCAATCTTCTTCGTAAGCAGGGCAAGACGAGGCACCTCGTCTTTGCGATCTGTGTTGCACTCTTGTTCCCCTTGGGAGCGATTTCAGGCAGCGCCTACCGCAACCTCTACAAGAACGAAGAGGTCTTCAAGTTCGCGTTTGCCCCTCCGATGGATGGCGGTGCAGTCAACGTGGATATTGAGCTGCCGCCGGGTGCAAGTCTCGATGCGACCCGGGCGGTGACAGAGCGTGTCGAGAAGATCGTCATGCAGCATGAAGAGGTCCACACGGTCGTTTCGAGAATCGGCAGCGCAGGCGGCGGCTTTGGTGCTGCCAGTCAGGGCACGAACCTCGCATCGATCCAGATCACTCTTCACGAGAAGAAGGCGATGCTCGATTCGATCATGTTCTGGACCGAGAAGGAAGGTCATCAGCGAACGGTTGCCAGCACCGGAGTGGCTGCAGATATGCTCGAGATGGTCGGCAGAGTCCCTGGAGCGAAGGTCAACATTTCGACGGAGTCTGGGTTTGGATTTGGTGCGGCTATTCAGCTGTCACTCAGATCGAATGACCGCGAGCTATTGGCTGCAACAGCCAACAAAGTTCGCGATGGACTGGCCTCCGGCGTCATTGATGGCGTTATCACGCCTGACGTGACCTCCAAGCCTGGCAAGCCGGAACTGAGGGCGATTCCTGACAGGACGCGGCTCAGCGACTACGGCCTGACGGCATCAGATGTTGGCCTTGCGATGCGAACGATGTACGAAGGCGACAACCTCGCCAAGTATCGAGAGCTGGGCAAGGAGTACGACATCCGGGTGCTTCTCGATCCTGTGGACCGAGAGAATCCAGCGGTGCTTGCATCGGTGCCGATCAAGTTCGACGATGGGCATCCAATTAGGCTGTCTGACGTGGCGGAGATTGAGAGGACTCAGGGTGTTGACAAGATCGACCGGCGTGACCGCGTCGAAGAGATTGTCGTCACGGCTGAACTCCTGCCTGGCTTCGCGAACGGCTCAGTCGTTGCCCGCATTGAAGCATGGATGCTGGAGGAAGAGCTGCTGCCGGAGGGCGTCGAATACGCCAAAGGCGGTGAAGCGGACATTCAGGCGCGAGAAATGGGATATCTGATGGCAGCGTTTGGGATGGGCCTGCTGCTCGTCTACATGCTGCTCGCTTCGCTCTACGACAACCTGATCTACCCGCTGATCATTCAGCTGGCGCAGCCTCAGGCTCTGATCGGTGCGCTGCTTGCGCTCATCTTGACGGACAAGACGCTCAATATCGTCGGGTTTATCGGGATCATAGCGCTGGTCGGCTTGGTGGGCAAGAATGCGATCCTAATCGTGGACTATGCCAACACCCTGCGATCGCGGGGAATCGAAAAGTATGAGGCGCTGGTTCAGGCTGGCCGAACGAGGCTGCGCCCGATCCTCATGACGACGATCTCGCTGATCGCCGGCATGATGCCGGTCGCTCTTGCTGTCGGCCGCGGATCTGAGTTCAGAGAGACGATCGGCATCACGATCATCGGTGGCGTCACGCTCTCGACGATTCTGACCCTGCTGATCATCCCGTGCTCGTACTACATCTTCGATGACATGTCCACAACCGTTGGCAGGTGGATGCGTCGAAAGACCGAAGAGACGATCGGATAAGAGACAGAAAAGGCTGGGCGGCAATAGCCGCCCAGCCTTTTTGCTTTAAGCGTCTGCTAGTCGAACTCTAAGACGAGCTGAGGGCGCTTGGCCTTCTCTTCAACTGAGCGAGAGTAGAACTTATAGATCGCTCCCTCTGTGCCTTCTGGGTCGAGCGAACTCGTCAGGGCAAAGGCGATCGCTCTGGCGGGAGTCTTCATCGAGGCCTCCACCTCTTTTGCGATCGAAGCGGGTCCCTTCATCAGATCGATGACGATCTTGAACTCTTCGTTGTTGGTGGGCGGCTTCTCTGTGTTGAAGCCAAAGATGACATCCTTCTTGGCCGATGGAGCAACCGACTTCGACATCGATTTCTCCCATGAATCTTCGTCGAAATCCGCAATGACTCTGCGGGCCTGCAGGGGATGCTCGACCGCTTCCTCGTTCGTGTAGGTAATGTCTGCAACTGAGGTGACGATGAGCTTTGCAGATTTGAGCTTGCCGGTCGCCGTCTTGGGAAGCTCAAACCTGACCACCGAGAACGAGAAGCTCATGGCGAATTCGCCGACTTCTCCGACGGCGCCTTCCGAGCTTCCCCACACCCGCAGGTAGGGGTCTGAAACCTGGTCTGGTGCGTGCGGATAGATCCAGATATCGTCAGCTGGGGCCACCGTGATAGTGGTCTGCGGAGCGGCAGCGACAGCGAGTGCCATGGCGATCATGCTCATAGCTCAATTGTATCCACTCAGCCCGACGGCGGGGCGGACCTGCCTGATCCGATACGAGATATTGGCTAGGCTATCGGCTCTGTGCGAGACCGAGATGGGGCGGAGCTATGCCGAGGATCTCGTGCCAGCCTTCAGCGAAGACGAAGTTTGGCTTCTCTTAGAGCAGACTGGCGAAGCGCTGACGATTCTCGACAAAGGCGGCCTCAGCTTGCGCGGTGTGCATGATGTCACCCAGCAGCTTGAGCTCGCCGCAAAGGAGGCTGTTCTTGAAGGGACCGTGCTGTGGAGGATCGGCAGGGCGGTCAAGGTAAGCCGAGAGGCTGGCGCGGCAATCGACGCCGGTGACACTCCAAGACCGAGGCTGCGTCAGTTGGGTGAGAGGCTGGGTGCCTGGCCAGAAGTGGAGCGCGTCCTGACAGATTATCTGGACACCGACGGCTCCGTAAAGTCGTCAGCAAGCCCCGAATTGGCATCCGCAAGAGCAAAAATCACGGGTCTTTCCAAGAGGATTGTTCAGCGCATTCAGGCCTACACGAGCGGCCGGTACCGCGCGCTCCTCAGCGATCCGATCTACACGCAGCGCAGCGGAAGATACGTCATTCCGCTCAAGGCGGAGAACAAGGGCAAGGTGAAGGGCATCGTTCACGATGCGAGCGCAACCGGCGCGACTATCTACGTCGAGCCGGACGATGTCGTCAAGGCTGGCAACGAACTGAGAACTGCGGAGGCCAAAGAGAAGGCGGAAGAGCTGAGAGTTCTGCGGCAGCTCTCCAACCTCGTGGGAGAGCATGCTAAGGAGATCATCGAGACGCTCGATGCACTCGGCGATCTCGATGTGATTCTTGCGAAGGCGAGGCTCGCCTTGGGAATGAACGCCTGCATGCCGACGAAGTGGGACGGGCCTGTGATCTCGATTGAGCACGGCAGACATCCGCTGCTCGATCCCAAAGAAGCCATCCCACTCTCTCTTGAGCTCGGTACGGACTACAACTCGATCCTGATTACAGGGCCGAACACCGGCGGGAAGACTGTTGCCATCAAGACGGTCGGGCTCTTCGCTGCCATGGCTCAATCAGGCATGCTGCTTCCCGCAGAAGCGGTGCGAATGGGCGCTTTCACGCAGATGTGGGCGGACATCGGGGACGAGCAGTCGATCCATCAGTCGCTTTCAACTTTCAGCTCGCACATCAAGAACATCTCTGACGCCCTGAAAGGCCTGAAGCCCGGTGCTCTGGTGCTGCTCGATGAAGCAGGCGCGGGAACCGACCCGGCTGAAGGTGCGGCGCTGGCCAGGGCGCTGCTGCTCTCGTTCCAGAAGGGCGGGGCGATGGTGTTTGCTAGCACTCACTATGGGGAGCTGAAGGTATTCGCCTCGTCTGAACCCGGGTTTGTCAATGCCTCGATGGAATTCGACCGGAAGAGCCTGCGTCCGACGTATCAGCTCTCTGTTGGCACACCTGGATCTTCTCATGCACTGAAAATCGCGGAGAGATACGGCATTCCAAAGAGCGTCATCGGCGAAGCCGAGGCCGGGATCACTGTTGGGGAGCGAGACATCGCCGAGATGATCGAAAGCCTAGAGCATTCGCAGAAGCGGGCCAGAGAGGCACAGAGCCGCGCTGATCGTCTGGCGGCCCAGATGGAGCGTATGGAGCGCAAGGCTGAAGAGAAGAGCAACAAGGCGATCCAGGCGAGCCAATCCGCGCGGACCAACGCGGCGGCAGATCTGGAAGAGATGATGCGCGAACTGAGGCTGGAGGCCTCAGATATCTTTGACGAGCTCAAGTCAGACGCCAGTCAGGCTGGAATTGACAGGGCGAGGAAGCGCCTCAAGACGCTTCAGAGCCGCGGCGGCGAGGCTGCGGCGGAGGCGAAGTCCAAGCAGGCTGCAGCCAAAGCCCCGCCGAAGGAGAAGCTCGTCAAAGGCGCTCGTGTGAAGATGCGAGGATTGGGCCAGGAAGGCACCGTAATCGAGCCGCCAAAGTCAGGCAAGGTGCTGGTGCAGGCCGGTCCGATGAAGATGCAGGTCAAGGTCAACGACCTGGAAATCCTCCCTGATCTGCCTCAAAGGAGATCTTCCAAGAAGACTCAGGCGGTTGCCAGGAATAAGAAGGAGACAGCCGGGCTTGAGCTTCACCTGAGGATGATGCGGGCCGAACAGGCCGTCGAGGTCTTGGAGAAGTTTTTGGATGATGCGATCCTTGCAGGAGCCCCGTACTTGCGCATCGTTCATGGCAAGGGCGGCGGAGTTCTCAGAGAGATGACTCACCGTTATCTGGCTGAATCTGCTGCTGTGGAGTCCTTCCGTGAGGGCGATCCCACCGAAGGCGGGCAGGGCGTCACGATTGCAAAACTGGTTTGACAATCGAACGTGCTGATGGCTGAACCCGTCTAACGGTGTGCAGCGTCTTTCAAGATGGTGCACAATCAACCACTTCCCATGAAGACTAACGCGCTTCTCGCTCTGCTCGTGAGCCTTGTCATCGCTGTCGGCTGCGGCGGCTCTACCAGCGGTGGAGGGGGCGGCAATGGCAACGGGAATGGCAGCGACTCCAGAGAGCTTGGCACCCAGGCCCCGAAATCTGGCCAGTATCTGGAATTCATCGACTCGAATGGCCGAAACATCGACCCATACGCATTGAGGCCAGGTGAGTCGATCACGGTTCAGGCAGTCAACTATGACTCGCAGGGCAACAGATCAGTTCTTCCTGTCACTTCCTGGTTCCTCGTTG
>JALGYA010000166.1 GCA_029824475.1 Fimbriimonadia bacterium
TGCCCTGACCCTGGCTTCCGACTTGCCACTAGCTGTCGTTGAAAGCGCTCGAGCAGTTTCCACGTCGAGCGCTGCTTATGGCAGCCCTCTTGGGTGGACCCTCCCTCTCTTAATCTCCCCCTCTCCCGTTGGTCGAAGGAGAGAGGCCAGAAAGTAGAACCTCCTCACCCTAACCCTCTCCTCCTCTCGAACGAGGAGGAGAGGGGACCAGAACGGAAAACCCCGCTCCTCAGGCTAAGGAGCGGGGTTTATTGGAGAGAAGAACGGGCAGAGGCCGTTATTCGACTGTCGAGTCGCGCCAGCCGAGGGTTACGGAGCCGTTGATGGCGCTTATGTCGATTGTGCCGTTGCCTTCACCCAGTCGTCCGGTGACTTTGGATTCTTCTTCCTGGAGATCATCGAGTTCGACGGAAGTCGAGGCTGATCCGCTTACGGTGCTCATCGAGACCCGTGCGTCACAACCGTCGGTAATTTCAACTTTGACGTCGCCGGAGACCGTTCGAACGGCGAGGCTGCCGTCGATCGGCTCGTTCGCATCTACAGAGATGTCGCCAGAGGCAGCTTCGACGCTGATCGTGCGGCCGGAGACCTCCTGGAGGGAGACATCGCCGCTGGATGAGCGCACATTGACCGAACCGGTCACCTTGTCCAGCAGAATGTCGCCAGACTTGGTCTCGATCGTGGCCAAAGTGGCCTCGCTGAGTTCAAGTTTGAGGTCGCCGCTGGAGAGGGTCACGTCAATGGTGCCGTTCAGACCTGAGAGGCTGACATTTCCACTCGCGCCGTCGAATCTGAGCGAGCCGCCAGTCTCTCTGATGAGAGTGTCGCCTGCGGCGTGCTTGACTTCAAGATGGACATCGTGCGACACGTGGATGATCGCGTCGACTGTTGAATCCGGGCCCTCGTTGAGGGAGACGCGGACAAAATCGTCGCCTTCTTCGATCACGGGAGAGTAGTTGAGGGCCTTTTTGGCTGCCTCTTCCCTGTTGTAGGCTCGGAATGCTGCAGATGCTTCGAGCGAACCGAGTTCTGCGCCGCCGATGATCTGGAGGTTGCCTGAGGTGGACTCTATTCTGAGAATCTTGTCTTCTGGCACGTCGAGCGGGAGCTCAACTTTGCGCATCTCCTGATGGCCGAGGAATGAGCCGAAGCCCTCCTTGATGCCGGCTTCGTCGGCTACATTCTTGATCGCTTCGACGCCTTTGGAGACGCCTTCTCGCACCTGGCCAGCGATGTCTTTCCAGTCGACTTTCTCGCTGACGTCTGAGCCGATCTTCTCGATGGAGCCGATGAGCGCACCAAGGGCGCCTTCAAACTTATCGTCGCCCTGGCCCTCGCCCTCTTCGTTCGCCGACTGCTCTTCCTGAGGCTTCTCACCGCCGTCGGGAGCATCGTTGAATGCTTCGATCAGTTCTGCTGCGTCTTCGGGGGAGAGTTTGCCCTCTTTGACCAGCTGCATTATTCGTTTGATGTCGTCTTTCACTTTCTGGTCTCGCTCCGCATTTTGGCTTTGGCTTCGCTCGCGGTGATTTTGCCTTCCTCGAGCATCTCTAGAATTCGTCTCTTGGCCTCGGCGTCCTTGGCCCGTTTCTTTGTCTGCTTATCCTCTTTGAGTGGCGGGAGCTCAAGCGATTCGAGGAGTGAATCGAGGCGCGCCCTCACTGTGGGATAGCTGATTCCGAGCTCCTTTTCGACGGTGCTGATGACACCTCGGGAGCGGAGGAAGACCTCGAGGAACTGCTGCTGCTCCTGGTCGACCATCGCCGTTTTGGGGATTCGGAATTTCCCGCGGATGGTTGTGCCGCTCTCTTCGTTGGTCAGCTCGCTGATGTAGAGCGGACCGCCAGTGATCGGACACTTGGGCGGGATGTCGTAAAGTTCGTCGTTCTGCATGTTCCGGCTCCCCGGTTGCCTTGCACCTTCTCTACTTAGAGATTGTGAGGCCGGTTGCGCTTTTTCCTTAAGGTTCTTTATACCGGACATCTGTATTTTATATTCGGACGGCGTCTAGGACGCGTTTTACAGATATGTCTTTTACCGAGGCGTTAGGCCCAGGCTCAAGGACAGAAACAGACTCAACAGGGGGTGCCCAGAGGCGGTGGATGCCGTGGCGGAAGAGGCCCACGGTGGGAGTTTTGACGCTGGCGGCGAAGTGGAGGATGCCGTTGTCGAGGGTGACAACCTGCTTTGCCTTGCGCAATGCCCCAGCGGCTTCGGGGAGCGTGAACTTGCCTCGAAGATCGATGGCACCGCAGTCGTCGATCAGCATCTGCTCCGTGCCGCCGCCGGACCAGAACTTGCTGCCATAAGAGGGTTTTGCGCCGAGGATGCCGACCGAGTGGCCTTGGTTCTTGAGCTCATTTGTGACTGCTGCCCAGCTTTCGTCCGGCCAGAGCTTGGAGTCGAGGCTGGCGGAGGTGGACATGAGGACGTCGGGGATATCACCTTCCGGTTCTGCCTCGGGCATGAGGGGAGGCGGAACAGGCCCTTCAAGATAGGTGAGGCGGCAGAAGATTTCGCTGATCCAGCCTGTGTCGAGGATCTCATAGCGGCTGGCTAGGTGCTCGTCAATCCAGTTGGTGTCGGCGTTGAGTCTTCCCTGCTCGTCGTCGGCGAAGGGGAGTTCTGCGCGACCGTCTTCGGTGAGGGCTGCGCCCACTACGAGGCTATTCTCACTGGCGAGGAGTGTGGCAGCTGTTTTTGCCCAGATAGAGCTTTCGACGTTGATGACCAGGTCGTAGTCGGCTGGTGCTCCTCGCTTGAGGAAGTCATTAAGGGGTGTGCCGAAGATCGAGTAGTGGGAAGAAGCGAGGTCATAGGCCTCGGCCATTTGAGCGATGCGGGTGCCGGCGTAGTAGTCGAGGGTGATGCCGGGATGTGCCGCGTGCAGCATCTGCATGAGGGGTGTGACCGCGGCGAAATTGCCGAGCGCGTCATTGGAAATCAGCGCTGCTCGTGGCCTATCTGGCAGACCTTCGCCCTGGTGCCTCTTCATCGCGGATAGAGTTTAGCCCGTGCAGACTCAATGCTCGGGTAAATTGGCAGCCGCCTCATGCCGATCTATCTGGGTCTCGACTGCGGCGGCACGTCTGCCCGCGCACTCGCCGTTGACGAAAACGGAACCGTTGTTCACGAGGGCCGCTCTGGCCCTGCCAATCTTGCCTCCACTCCTCAAGAGAAGATCGAGCAGCACCTTAAGGAGGCCATCGAAGGCTGCCCTAAGGTGGATGCGGCTGTCGGTGGGTTTGCAGGACTCCTGACTGAAGCTGATCGCCGCCGTGCGTGCAAGGTGATTAGATCACTCTGCAAAGGCGCCAAGGTTGACGCGATCCCCGACTGGGCGATTGCGCTTGAGGCTGCAGGACCAGAGTTCGACGGTCTGTTCATAGCCGGCACAGGATCTGTCGTCTGCTCTCGAAAGCACAGCGGGTACGTCAAATCTGGCGCTGGTGGGCCGATCATCGGCGATGTGGGCTCTGTCTTCGCGATGTGCCAGCGGGCGATCGCCTTGACACTCCTGGAGCCGGAAGGGCTCCCCATGACCCAGCGACTTCAGAACGCGATGCAGGAAGCGTATGGAGCGTCTGATGAAGACGGAGTGCTGGCCTATATCTACAGCCAACCGAGCCCTGCGAAAGAGGTCTGCAGACTCGGCAATGCCGTCGCTCAGGACGCCGCAGATGGAGTGGCCTACGCGGTCCGGGCTTCGGATTCATCCGACCAAGATCTGGCCGGCCTAGTTGTGAGACACTTCACTCACTATCATCCAGAATTGAAGACGGCGAGGATTGCCGGGGCTGGTGGGCTGTTCCGAATCTCCCACCATCACGAGGCAAGGCTGCAGGCCATGATGAATGGAGAACTTCAGACGGGGCATAACGCGAAGAGCTACGGATTGGAGCTGCCCGCTCATCAGACCGTAGAATTCACGGTTACTGCGATCTCGCCCCAGCCGGTTGAAGGCGCGATTCTTGTTGCAAAAGGGCTGATTTCATGAGCACAGAAGGACGAAATCCCAGATCTGTCGGCTTGGACAAGATGTCCGCACGAGAAGTCGTGCGGCTGATGACGGAAGAAGAGATGGCGGTCATGCACGCTCTTGCGGATGCAGAGGCTGGGCTGGCAGAAGCTGGAGAGAGGGCCGCAGAAGCGTTCAAGAATGGCGGCCGAGTGATTTATGTTGGCGCTGGAACGAGCGGCCGGATCGCCACTATGGACGCTGCAGAGATGCCGCCAACGTTCGGGATTGAATCTTCTTCATTTGTAGCGGTATGCGCCGGTGGGGACGATGCTGCATCGAAGGCGAATGAAGGCGCTGAAGACGATGAGCACCAAGCTGTCGAGGCGCTTAATGCACTGAACTTGACCACGGACGATGTGGTAATCGGCATTGCTGCCAGCGGCAGAACTCCCTACGTGATTTCAGCTGTTCGACATGCCAGCCAGAAGGGCTTGTGGACCTGCGGGATCGCCAACAATATCCACGCTCCGCTTTTTGACGAAGTGGAACTGCCGATTCTGCTGAGAACGGGCCCTGAGGTTCTGACGGGTTCGACTCGACTTAAGGCTGGGACATCGCAGAAGCTGGCCTTGAACCGGATCAGCACGACCGCGATGATTCTGAACGGCAAGGTTGTCGAGAACCTGATGGTCGACGTGAATGCGAAGAATCACAAGCTCCGTGAGCGGTGTGTGCGGATCGTGCGCGACCTTTCGAATGCAACTGATGAAGAGGCGCGAGCAGTCCTTGAGGACGCGGGCTGGGTGATCCGTCGGGCTCTGCGGAAGCTGGGCGTTTTGGACGACTAGTCGACCTGCGATTTCGCGCTGGTCCAGAGTCTGTCCCACTCTTCGAAGCTGAGGTCATGCAGCGGCTTGCCTGCCTCTGATTCCATTATTTTGTAGCGAGCGGTGAACCTGTTGAGCATGCGTCTTAGCGCCTGCTCGGGTTCGGTTTTCTGCCACCTTGCTACTTGAACGATGGTGAAGAGCAGATCGCCAATCTCGGATTCGATCTTGTCGGGGTCGCCGGATTGGATCGCCTCTTTGACTTCTAGGGTCTCTTCTTCGACCTTGCCCCAGACCGCCTCTATATCGGGCCACTCGAAGCCTGTTCTGGCAGCTCGCTTGCTGACATCGAAGGCCCTGAGCAGGGACGGCATGGAGGAAGGAACGCCATCGAGGATTGAGGGGTTTGGCTGGTCGCCTTTTTCCGCCTTTTTGATGGTGTCCCAGTTTTTTAGGACAGTGTCGGCGTCGTTGGCCTCCACGTCGCCGAAGACGTGTGGGTGGCGCCTGATCAGCTTGTCCGTGATGCCGCGTGCGGCGTCATCTATGCCCCAATCCCCTGCGAGCTGGCGCATCTGGGTGTGCATGAGGGGCTGGAGGAGGACGTCGCCGAGCTCCTCCTTCATCTTGTCCTGGTCGTTCAGTTCTATCGCGTCGATCAGTTCGTACGACTCTTCGATGAGATGTTTGGTGAGAGTCTCGTGAGTCTGGGCTTGATCCCAGGGGCATCCGCCGGGGCCGAGGAGCCTATCCACGACCCAGACGAGGCCATAGAGGCCTCCGGGGGATTCTTGAGAGGCAGCGGGGACTACTAGCGTGCTGTCAAGGGTCCAGCCTGGGAGGGTGGAAAGGGAGCAGGCGGTGTGCTGCTCACCGGTGACAACCCAACACGGGAATTCGTCTGGGTAGAGCCGCTCCAGCAGCCCGTGAACTTCTTCGAGATCTTCGAAGCCTTGGAAGACCTGGTGCGCTCGCTGGTCAGGACGCAGGACGACGGGGGCCTGGTGCAGCTGATAGCTGCCGCGGAGCCCCAGTCTGTCCAGCGACTGGTTCATTCGCCGCCGAAGGCCTGCTTGAGCTGGTCGTCGAAGGGCGTGCCCTGGTATTCGATGCTGGCCGCCTTTCGCATGGCTGCGAGTTTTTCGCTGAGCTTGTTCATCACGACGCCCTTGTCCAGCATCATCTGCCGTCTAATCTGTGACTTGAGGGCTGCATCGAGCGGGATCACTTCCTGAGGAAGTATCGCGTCGACTTTGTAAATGATGTGCTTGTCGCCAATGGTGATCCAATCGGTTGTTTCACCCTTGGCAATGTCTACGAAATGGGTGGCGATGGTGGGGGCGAGGGCTCTTCTTGGGACATCACCCATGAGGCCGCCGTTGACTTTGCTGAAGTCGATCGAGTGGGCTCCGGCGGTCTCTTCGAAGGACTTGCCGGCTTTGAGGTCTGAGTCGACAGCGGCACGCTTTTCGACTGAATCAACCGCGATGATGCGCATGGTGAGGCGCTCGGGAATTGTGTAGCGGCCCTCCTTCTCGTTGTTGTAGAAGGCCTCGATTTCGAAGTCAGTGATATTCACGCCTTTGACTTGGAGCCGGAATTGGCAGAGCTGGACTAGCGTGTCGCGTCTGTAGAGTTCTTGACCGAGGCCGAGTTTGTTGAAGGCCTCTGCGATTGCCGGCTCGTCTTTGCCTCGTCGGGTGAGTTCGGCTTCCAGATCGAGGTCTGAAGGGTAGACGCTCTCTTTCTTGGCTAGCTGAACGATGAATGCCTCGTTCATCATCTGCTGGAGTGTCATGAAGCCAGGCGTGGCCTGCACGAACTGCCCGCTCACGAGACGTCCCACGTTGGGCAGGATCTCCATGCGCTGATAGTAGTTCTCAGCTTTGATCGGTTCGCCATTGACGATGACCATCGTCTTTGCGGGATCGACCTGCGCGAGGCAGGCGGTCGCCATCAGTGTGACGGCGGGAATTATCAGCCTTTTCATGGGTGCTTCCAGTAGTACAGACATTCTGACGGCTCGCGCAGCCGTGAGTCTCCCTGTTGTTGGAAAAGTCCTGGATTGGAGTTGATTTTGCTGGCGGGGTTTGCGAGCTCGGTCTGTTTGTGCAGGGGCTGTCGGAGCACGGACAAACCCTACGGGCCTGTCCATGGCACACGGGAGTGGGGTTGGGTTTGGTCCCTCTCCCTCGAACGAGGGGGAGGTTAGGAGGGGGAAAGGCCAATCTTGCGTCTTGATTCCAAACCTCGGATTCCGACAGTTTTCTTGTCGAGAATTGAAAGCGCTCGAGCAAGGCCCCCTCTCTTAATCTCCCCCTCTCCCGTTGGTCGA
>JALGYA010000167.1 GCA_029824475.1 Fimbriimonadia bacterium
GTTGCCAAAAACCTTCCACTTTCTGTAGTCCTGGCCCGTGTTGCGAATGATCACACCAGAGTATTTTCGTTTGCCCTTTATCACCTCGACGTTGATGTCGATGAGGCGGCCATTCTTCTGGGTGTACAGCGCCTTCATATCGTTCCAGGACTTGTCGGCGAACCACCACCACTCTTTGAATTCGCGGCTCGGGTTCGGAAGGGCGACGAATGCGTATCGACGCTTACCGTCAATCAGATAAGTCTCGATGTCGATGATCCGCGCCTGCTTCTGTGTGAGGAAGGCGTTCATTTCGGCTTCGGACTTGTTGGCGGTCCACCACCATCCGGACTGATATGGGCCTGAGTTCCGGACGAAGCTTGCGGTGTATCTGTGAGGGCCGGTCGACACGACTTCGATGTCGGTCATTCGGTAGCCCTTCGCAACGAGATTGTCAATTGTGGTCTCGCTGACATTGGAGAGGTACTTGTGTCCTACTTTGTCGGTAAGGTCTCGCTCACCGTCTGCAAAGCCGATGGTTGTCAGCCCGGTGAGGAGAGCAAAGCCAGCTGCGGTGCTGGCGGTCTTGAGAATTCGATTCATGGTCTCTTTCCGTTTGAGCGCCATGATCCGAGCGGCGCCTGATTTGCTTTATACCCGGTTTTCGGCTTTTTTCCTGCCATAGGTCAAAAAGCGAAGAAAAACCGGGATAAGGTCCCGGTTCCAGGTTCAAGCCTACTTGTCGGTGATTTTCTTGCTTTCTTTGACGGACGGGAACATCATCGTGGTCATCCTCACCCGGACGTGTGAGTCGTCTGTTCGGTTTTCCGGGTCTGACTCACCAAGCTGATTAATCAGGTCGTGAACACTGGCCATGGCGTCGCGAATCTTGAGGCTGTTTTCTGGTGACAAGTAGACAGAAGACCAGACGTAGTAGCCGAACAGCCTGAAAGAATTGTCAATTCCTCTCGCCTCGGTGTACTTGGACTGATATCGCTCAGCGGCCCTCATATTGCCTCGAAACTGCTTATTTAGAAGCTGAGCGACCTCGGGCGTGTACCCATCTGGGCTGATAGATCCGCTCATTGAGCTCATGGTGTAGAGCTGCTCTGTTCTAGATCGCCGCCGCCTGGTTCCTGCAGTGATGACGAGGCCTGCATCGATCGGTTGGGGAATGACCGCACCTACTGCCCCTGCGCTCTTTCCCAAGTCCGCTGCGATCTCGCGAATGGCGAGTGCCTCGTTCGGCAGCATGGATGCGTAGACGTCGTTGCACGCCACTGATGCAAGCACCTCCAGCTGTTCTTCATTAAAGAAGATGTGGAGGGCCTGGCCTGGAAACTTTGCCTTCATATATTCGGAACCGCCCTGAAATCCGCCCTAAGTATAACAGCACCTGACAAGAATTGCAGGGGCAGGCCTAGGGCAGTTGAGCTTATGCCCCCGAATCAGCGGTGATCCGCAGCATTTCGCGGCCCATGGCTTGACCGATCAGCCAATAGGTTTCGGCATTGCTGTTCCAGTGGTAGCCCTGGCCGGTGGGCGAGTTAGCCTTGTCTCGCCAGAATCGTCGAGTTCTGCAGAAGCCGACTGAGCCATTCCATTCGCTGCGGCGCGTTGCCGAAGCCTGGGCCTTCATCAATTTGACGGCCCTAGGGTGCTTCTCAGTCGGGCCCGTCATGCCTGACTCAGCGATCACAAACGGCAGGTCAGGTGCGCTCAGGTCTATGCGGATGTCCCGGATGAACTTGACCATGTTGACCTCGTACTCGTCAACGAACGGCTGGTTCACTCGATCATTCCAGCCCTGATGCCAGCCGAAGCCAGCTAGTTCAATCTTCTTGCCCTTGAGACCAGCCATTGCGGGGTCCGCGACCACAGATGTGACGTGATCGACAAGCTGTTTGTAGAATGAGCCGACTTCCCCGCCTGCGCTCGGCGGCCGGAAGTCAGCACCGAGGCTCTTGCCGCCCCAGCAGACCTTGATCAGGAGAATCGGGGCTTCAGAGTCGTCGCCCATCACATGGCCAAATCCAAGCTCTGGGCCGATATAGCCTTCGCGATGTCCGTAGCCAGGGCGCAGCTTCCCCACTCTGTCCAAGTACCAAATCTGGACATCGTCTCGCTCGGCCATCAGCTGGGGGCGGCCCTTTGCATAGGCTTCAAAAGAGCCCCTGCCTTCATTGCGGGCTAGATCAGCCTTGACCATTCCATGCCCCTGCATGTTCGACTGCCCTGCCAGAACATAGGCCTTGATCGGCTCGTCAACGATGGCGTTCAGGATTAAAGAAAGAATCACCGGTCACCTCTCAGAAAACTGCTGCCATTCTGACAGGTATGTGGCTTGAGGGGGCTTGGAAAGGAGTGAAGAAAAGTTCTGGCTGAGTTCAAAACCGAATCGTCTCGATCACCATCACGGTCGTCGCCTTGCCGAAGGTGTTTGGCACAAGCTCACTGCCGTCGCCACCCGTGAAATCGCCGTCAACCAGCTGGATGTAGACGCTGCTCGTATCTGCGCGAACGAGCGTGAAGTCCGTGTCGCCACCATTCCAGGCAGAGCCGAAGGCAGCAGAGAGTTCCCGATCGGTCTGATCGATCGGCGTATCGGCTTTCAGAGTCCAGAAATGCGACTCATACCCGTTCCCTGGTTGCGATTCAAACTTGGCCAGACCGTACTTGCTCAACGCTGATAACTCCGGCGGCAATGGCCTGGCATCTTGTCCTGCCGTAGGCACATTTACATCGCTGCTGCACCCTAAGACGGCAGTCAGGAGAAGCAGAGCCGAAGCGACAAACAACCTCATTCAACTAAAGCTACCCCGCCAGAGACGCAGCGGGATACCTGCTGTCGCCCAGATGCGCCATCAGACACCTATGGCCGCTCGATCGAGATCTGTGCTTTGAGAAGCTGGAGCGCGTCTTGACGAAGCTGCGGCAGGCTGATTCTGTGGACATCCATGGAAGAATCGTCATCCTTTGAAGCATCTGTATGATTGGATCCTGACAGCATTGCTGGCCGCTGCCGCCCTCGATCAGGGAATGGGCGACATGATAACGGTCGGCCGTCCAGTTGTAGATGAGATATCCGCTCCTTGGCTGATCAGACGGACCGGCCAGACAGGCCTCAAGACTCAATCTTAAGCCACTTATTGCAATCAACTTGCAAAAGATCATCAAGCTTGCCGATAATGGCACTCATATGCGACGTGCCTTTACTCTGATTGAACTGCTTGTCGTGATTGCGATCATTGCAATCCTGGCTGCAATTCTCTTCCCTGTCTTCACCCAGGCGAAGCTGGCAGCCAAGAAGATCTCCGACCTCAGCAACGTCAAGCAGATCAGCTTGGCGATGCACATCTACGCGGGCGACAACGACGACCGCTCCCTCGTGAAGGATGAGGAGGAAGGCTACGACTGGTACGAGCCTCTCCACGACTACGTCAAGAGCCATAAGGTCTTCCGATCACCAGCTCTGGTGGAGCACGCACTTGCCCCGCCTACCGACTACCTGATCAACGGACTGTTCGCACACAGCGCCAGCATGACGCAGTTCAGCAGCGTATCCGATCAGATCACGATCTCCCTGCGTGAGCGCCTCACAGAAGACACTGACTACCACCCGTGGCCGGGTGACGAAGTCTCGTGGGACGATCCGGCAGCCTACATTGGCGACGAGGGCGACTGGTTCGAGGGGCGTATCTTCAAGAACGGCTTCGGAGAAGGCTCAAACTACGGGTTCGCGGATGGCCATGCCAAATACTTAGTCTGGGACAACGTGCTGCGGGACAATCCCTATCCAGGCCGGCAGAACGTGGACCGCTGGATTCCGCACGTCCACTGATCCTTTGCGGGAAACTCGCGGACTCGCTCACGTGTGTTGGCGATTCAGACTGGCTGAAACGGCCTCCCTCGGTGCCCTGAGGGAGGCCGACTGCTTCACTTTGACATCGCCGCGGCGAATCCGGTGAGACTGACATGGTGGCGGGTTGCGATGGACAGCCTAATCCACGGTTTACGTACTTCAAGTAATTCGAAGCGCAATAGTTGCGACTTGACCAGCTCACGATCTCATTTGCAGGAAGATGCGAGCGACGGCGATGACCGCCAAAATCGTCAAGGCAACACACAAGACCAGCTTGGACCGAAAATCGTCTAGTCTGAATATGATAATGGCAATGACCGATCCGATTCCATACAGAATTCGGTCAACTTTGGAACCACCAGGGTTCTCAGTCCCGTGGGACATAGTGCGTTCCTTCTCTATGTAGAACCCCGTTGACATCGTCAACAATTCTGCTAAGTGGACTCAACGCGGCCACCGACACAGGATTAGGCCGGACATCGTTCCAGCACGCCCCGAACTAGCGAATCAGCTGAGAAATCTCCTCGGCGGTGAATTCAATAATCTGAAACGATCGCGGCTTTTCTTCGGCCTCATCCTTACCCTCGTCCTCCTCAGTCTCGACGTCCTCTTCTTTTACGTCTTCCTCTTTGACCGCTCCCTTCTGAGCATGCTTCTTGAAGATATCTTTGAGTTTTTGTACAAATGGTGGGACAGGACGCTCAGCGCGGACAACTAAACTAGGATCAATCGGCGGCGCAAAGAGCCCGGTGACGGACCGCGGACTGCGGATGTCAAACATTTCGAGGTCTCCGCCCTTGTAGGCGACTCCGGCAACTTTGGCATCAGAGGAGACAGCAATATCAACCACTTTAGAAGCATAGGACGGAGGAAATGCCCCCGCCTTTGCGCCTGTATTGATGTTGTGCACCGACACGGCGCCGGAGCTCAGACCTATGTAGACAGTGTCATTGGCGCCAAATTCAACACACGATGGAGCGCTGTTCAACCTGATGCTGCAGGCCTTGCCTTTGCCGTCCGTGTACCAGCCTGTTACCAGCCTTCCGCTCTTCGGGTTGGTGCTCCAAGCGATGATCTTCTGACAACCTGGTGAGAAGCTAAATCGCTCATAAATTCTGTCGAAGGCAATTCTTGAGATCAGTTTTCCAAATTCAGCAGCACGCACAATCCCTCGTCCGGATTTGTCTTGTGACAAGACGATCGAGGTTCCGTCTCTTCCGAAACCGACGGCCTTGGCCACCTCGTTCTCCAGCTCGTACTTGGCCAGTTTCCTCCCCGAGATGCTGTCCCAAAGGCACACCTTTCCATCGGCCTGGCTGGTGACGATGTTGTATCCATTCCGCGAGATCGCGGCATGTGAGAACTCTGATTTGCCGTTCCGTATGATGAGGTCTGGATTGCTAAGGGCTTCGTCGCGAGAGAGCTTGGACACGTCGAAAACTCTCAATTCAGCGCCAACCATCACGATTGTCCTTGAATTTGAACCTGCCCCGCCCCCAAAGGACAGATCTTGAATCTCCTGCGACTCATTGACCATGATCCTGAGCGATTCCGAGACTGCTGGTGCGGGCTTCTCACGATGATCAACCACTGTTCCTTTGCGCTGCCTGGCCCTGCCTTTGGCTTGCCGGGCCCATGACTCAGGCTCCCACGGCGCATTCAATTTCATCGGGCGACCTTCATTCGCTGCGTTGAGCGACTGCGAGAGAATCGTGTCGGTGTTCATGGCCACCGGGCCAGCCGTCATCGTAATGAGGGCACAAGACAAGGAGATGAATGTCATCGGAGTTCCGTCCTTAGGCGGGAAGGCTACCTTGAAAATTGCCGATTGCTTCCTGCCGAGCAATGATCAATGTGTGGCGGATAGCAGATATCCGGAACTGACCCAAGGAATCCTGAATCTGCGGGAAATGGTGTCGTGCAGAACCGGCAGATGAGAGCCAGATTGACCTGGCGGCCAGCTCGGGCAAGGGCCACGTCCGTGGAAGAGATTCGTGCCTTGGATAGGGTGCGCTTCCTTTTAGGATCGCAAATAGTCTGGTGAAAATACGATGATAACATCGCCCTGCTTCAACACGTGATCGAGGGCCTCCTTACGCCGTATTGAGCGTCCGTTAGATTGAACAGCCAGAATCAAGTGGCCCTTTACGGATTTGACGTCCCCTGGGACGAGGCCGATATCCTCTTCACTGACTTCATAATCAAAGATGTCTGCGCCACGGCCATGCTCGTATAACTCTTCAATTATCGATGCGGCAAATGGTGAAGTTGAGGCTGCCGCCAGCAGTCGGCCACCGCCGGCTGCTGGCGAAATGACGACCGCCGCACCACTGTTGCGAATCAACTTGGCGTTTTCGTCTTCGCGTGCTGCAGCGATTATATTGACGTTCGGAGCCATGTCATGAATGGTCAGACATATCAAGACGCAGGTCTCGTCGCGATCAGGAACAACGATGGCCTGAGAAGCGTTTTCGATCGCAGCATCCTGCAAAGATCGTTGGCTAGCAGCATCCCCTCGAATTCCAGTAAGACCCATGCTTGAAGCGCTTTCGAGCGCACTTTCGTGCTTGTCGATCACTAGGATTTGCTCAGGCTTAACTCCCCTCTCCATGAGCTCAACAGCCGCAGCGTTCCCTTTCACCCCGAATCCACAGATGACAAAGTGTCCAGATTGGTTTTTATGAAGTCGTTTCATTTCGATGTATTCGATTGAGCGTCGGAGGACAAGCTCATAAGCAGTGGTGAGCAGCAGAACCCAAATGAGGATCCGAAGTGGAGTGATCCCGAAGGCGACCATCGCTCTGGCCTCTGGTGAGACCGGGACAATATCACCGTACCCCAGCGTTGTGACGGTGACGATCGTGAAATACAGTACGTCAAGACCGCTCACAACACCATCGATGTCGCGCAGGCCGTCCCGCTGAAAAAAGAGCAGACCCCAGGCGACCAGAACGATCGCCGTCGCCCAAGTGACCCTTGAGATAAGCGTCTGAATAGGGCGCCTTGCTGGTCGAACAAGTCTGGGCACGTGCTCGTTGGCTGGCACTCAATTAGCCTAGCACACTAGGCATTGGAATGCCCGGCGTGAACCCCGGATATGATCTGTTCGGTCTTGTCGTCGAGCGGCTGAAGAGGCAGGCTCAATCGAAGGTGAAGAGGAGCTTGGCCCGGGAGGAGGGTGAATTGAGGCTGCTTGAACCTGGCCATTGGTAGAACTCCTGAGTTTTCAG
>JALGYA010000168.1 GCA_029824475.1 Fimbriimonadia bacterium
GGCCCACGGCATGCCTGTGGGCGGCGAGCTGGACTATGCTGACTCCGCGACTCTGCTGAGCGCTCTGGAGTACCGAAGAGACCTATGAACATCCTCGTTGTTGGAGCTGGCGGCCGCGAGCATGCACTGGCCTGGAAACTGTCCCAGGAGGCGAACGTGTTTGCCTGCCCTGGGAATCCGGGCATTGCCGAGTGTGCACAGATCCTGCCGGTTGATGCCTCTGACGCAGAGGTGCTGAAAAGCGTCTGCGTGGAGCACAAGATCGACCTCGTCGTGATCGGCCCGGAGGATCCGCTGATTGCTGGTCTGGCTGATGAGCTTCGGGAAGTTACGAATGTGTTTGGGCCGGGTGCTGCCGGTGCTGAGCTTGAAGGATCTAAGGCGTTTTCGAAGGACATGATGGCTCGGGCGGGGGTTCCGACTGCAGCCTACAAAGTGTTCACGGATTTTGAGCCTGCAGAAGCCTTTGCGACCGGACGATTTGAAGCAGGGCATGAGGTCGCGGTGAAGGCTTCCGGAGCTGCACTTGGCAAGGGCGTGATCGTCTGCGGCTCGATGGATGAGGCAGAGGATGCTCTCCGGCGGATGATGCTGGACAAAGAGTTTGGATCAGCTGGCGATTCGGTTGTGATTGAGGACCGGCTCCATGGCCGAGAGTTCAGCCTGCTGACAATCGTTTCAGGAAGGAGCTACCGCAGCCTCCCAGTGGCGCAGGACTACAAGCCAGCCTATGACGGCAACGAAGGGCCGAACACGGGCGGGATGGGCACGTACAGCCCTGTAGAGTGGCTCTCTGACGATCTGCTGGAGCGGACGGAACGGACGGTGGTGGAGCCGCTGGTCAGTTTGATGGCAGACCGAGGCATCGACTACCGGGGGATCCTGTTCTCCGGCTTGATGGTTCAGGACGGCGTGCCGCTCTGCCTGGAATACAACGTTCGATTTGGCGACCCGGAGACGCAGTCGGTGATGCGCCGGCTCGGATCAGGCTTTGCTGACGCCTTGATGGCTGCGGCGCAGGGGAAGGAGATTCCCGAGTTCGAGGTTTTGGACAACTCGGTGGTCACGGTGGTGATGGCTTCTGGCGGCTACCCGGGCAAGTATGAGAAGGGCTTGGCGATCGATGTGCCAGAGCTTGGGCCGGAGACGGTCGTCTTCCATGCCGGAACAAAGTTGGACCAAGGAAGAGTTGTTACGGCTGGTGGGCGCGTTTTGGGAGTTTCCGCTTCTGGTGCTTCTATTCCGGATGCCCGGGCAGCGGCCTATCAGTCCGCTGAACAGATCACTTTCAAGGACCGCATGATGCGGTCTGATATCGCTCTGGACGCCTAGCTGGTGTCGAGTAATTTGATGAGAATGGCTGAGGTCTGATCGGCCTGCAGCTTGATCGCCTCACCCTTCCAGTGATAGTCGTCGCTGTGAAGATCGTTATGTAATAACATGAGGCGGGCCAGGCGATTAACCCTGATTCCGCTGGCGTTCATCAGCTTCTCGGCTGCCTGATTTCGCACCTTGATTCGTTGGTTTCGCTCCGCGTTCTTAGGAGTCTCACGCAAGGGTGTGGACTCTGCCCAGACGAGGTCTTCCGGCTTGAATCTCTCTGCTAAGTGCACGACAACCATCTTGAGAGAAGCCGCATATTCGTCTTCTGAGTAGCCGAAGCCGTGGAGTCCATTGTTGAAGTGTACAAGCTCAAACTTGTACTGATCAAGGAGGATGTCAAGCTCTCTGAGGTAGTGCGGATCGCAGATGCTTCGGGACGAGGTTATGCGGGCAACGTAGGCCCTTCCACTGAGACTTGAGGAGACTCCACCGTAGTACGCCTGAGTAATAGAGTCTCCGACTAAGAGGATTCTGGGAAGGTCGTTTTTAGGTGCATTAGGCACCCATACGTTGGTCCATTCTGTGCCCTCTAGGTGGACCTGCTGCTGAAATGGGGTGGCTGCGATGGCCGCGGCTAGGAGGAGGGCTGTCATTCGTCTTTGTCCTTTTGGAGTTCAATCACCATGCCCCATTCGGGAGCTTCGTCTGGGTCGTCGCAGATGCGGTCGCCTATCATCTTGGCACCGAAGCGCTCGTAGAGCGAGTGGGCTTCTTTGAAGAGCTTGTCGCTCCAGATTTCCATGACGGTGAGGCCATTTGAACGCGCCTGGTTGATCACTGTCTTGGTGAGGGCTTTGCCGAGTCCAAGGCCACGGGCGGAATCGAGGACGTAGAGCCGCATGAGTTCGCAGTCCGCTGCGCCAGCACGCACGGTGCCATTGTGAACAATAGTCTCGCCGGCCTTGCCGGGCAGGGGCGCAAGCTGGAGCAGGCCTGCACAGCCGACGATTTCACCCTGGTGCTCGGCAACCCAGAACCTGCTTCCGCCTGTCATATAGCAGTTTTCGATGTCGTAGAGGTCGGCGTGATACGTGTCCGGATCCCAGGTGAAAGAGTATTCTTTATAGACCGCCTCGACAACTTTTCTTACGGGCGGGCCGTCTTCGCTCCTGTAGAGCCTGATCGACATGAGAGACATTTTGGCCCGGAGATCGAAGAATCTTGCGGAAAAACTGCAGATTTACCGAACGGATTCATATAATTTACGTGTATCCGTTTATAGGTGGCGGCACAGACGACGCTGAAAGACGCATCGTGTGATGTTGTGATGATCTCTGGGAGAGCCGGAGAGTGAACGGGCACAAGTCCTGAAATTGGCACGATTTTTGCAGTTTCTAAAAACTTTAGGTGGCGTTGGACAGTCAAAGAATCTTGTGGAAGGAATCCACAGCGCGGCAAAGCCGCTTGGTCAGATGGAGTTGGTGTTGAGGAATGGCGTTCCCCAATAAGATAGAAGAGGATCAGATGAGCATTCGGCGAAAGCCGTCTCCGTTCAGGCTTAGGCGTGAACGGAAGCTCGGTGACGTCCTCCTATCCAACGGTCTGATCACAAACGACCAGCTGACCGAGGCCCTCAAGGATCAAAAAACCTCAGGCGGATTTCTTGGTGAGATCATTGCCAGAAAAGGGTGGATTCGGCCAGACGTTATCGGCGCTGAGCTGGAGCAGCTTCTCAAGGTCCCCTATGTCAGCTTGGCTGACCTGAAGATTGACGGTGAGCTGGGGCGCCTGCTAGGCGAAGCCTATTGCAGATCAAGGACCGTCCTTCCGTTCCAGCAGGAGAACGGTGAAGTTCTCGTCGCGATGGCCGACCCGGTCAACCTGTCAAGGCTTGATGAGCTTCGTACACGACTCGGCCAGCCTGTCAGCCCATTCCTCGCATTCCCGTTTGAGCTGGAATCGGCGATCAGCAAAGTTTTCTCTGCCCAGCAGAAGACAGATCTTCTTCTTGCAGAACTCGACACATCGGCTGAGGCTGATACTGATGTCGAGGACCTGACTTCCATCGCTTCGGACGCGCCTATTGTTCGGATCGTCAACAGCATTCTTGAAGGTGCTGTCCAGCAGTCAGCGAGTGATATCCACGTTGAGCCTCGAGAAAAGTCTCTCCAAGTGCGATACCGCGTGGACGGCATCCTCCATGAAGAGGTTCAGCTTCCGCGCTCCAGCCTTCCCGCAATTCTCTCCCGCCTGAAGATCATGTCCGGCATGAACATTGCTGAGCGCCGCCGACCGCAGGACGGTCGATTTGAGCTTCGTGGCCAGAACGGAATGATCATTGACATGCGTGTCAGCAGCATCGCCTCCGTCTGGGGCGAGAAGATCGTTATGCGACTGCTGCCCCGAGAGAGTGCCGTGGTTTCGATCGAGAAGCTCGGGTTCCTGGAAGACCAGGAAAGATCGCTGATCAGCTTGATGAAGCGGCCTCACGGCGTGATTCTTGTTACCGGACCGACCGGTTCGGGCAAATCTACGACGATGTTTGCGTGCCTGCAAATGATCGACGCGGCGACGACTAACGTGAGCACGATTGAGGATCCGGTTGAGTACCGGATGCCGGGAGTCAACCAGATTCCTGTCAATTCACGGATTGGCGTCACCTTTGCATCCGGTCTCAGAACTCTTCTGAGGCAGGACCCTGACGTTATCATGGTGGGTGAGATTCGTGACGCAGAGACGGCGGAGATTGCCATTCAGGCCGCGCTGACTGGTCACCTTGTTTTGAGCACTCTTCATACGAATGATGCTCCCAGCTCCTTGATCCGACTGCAGAACATGGGCGTTGAGCCTTACCTTGTTGGTTCAGCTATTGCGGGCGTTCTTGGGCAGCGTCTCGTGAGGAAGGTCTGTCCCAACTGCGCGAAAGAGGTGCCGATCGGCGCAGAAATCGGCCGGCAGCTCGGCATTGATGAATCGACGCCTGTTCCAGTGGTCGCCGGCTGTTCAGTTTGCAATAACCGAGGCTATAGCGGTCGTTCAGCCGTCGGAGAGGTATTCGAGATGACTGATGAACTTCGAGATATGGTGCTTCAGCAGCCGTCGAGCAATCAGTTGATGGCTCTGGCTCGCAGTCAGGGAATGAAGACGATGAAAGAGTCCGCGATGGAGAAGCTGCAGGCTGGACAGACGACTCCTGATGAAGTCATGAGGGTCCTTTTCACGGACGCTTAGGTTGAAGGATGCCCACCTACGAATTTCAAGCAAGAGACAGAAACGGCCAAGTCGAGGCCGGTGTTCTTGTTGCTGAAGATGTCAACAGTCTGCGCAACCTGCTGAGAGCGAGAGACCTCTATCTCACTTCGAACGCCGTTGTTGCAGATCACGCCATTTCAAAGGGCACGACTTCTGTCGCCGCCAATCGACGCATTAAACTCAATGACCTCGTCGTGATGAGCCGCCAGCTGGCGACTCTGTTTCGATCGGGCATCCCCGTTGTTGAGTGCTTAGATGCTGCTGCGGAGCAGTCTGAGACCGTGAAGCTTCAGGTCATTCTGAAAGAGGTCCGTGCGGATATCATCGACGGCCAGTCTCTTTCAGAGGCGTTTGGAAAACACTCCAAGGTCTTTGGCACAACGTACGCGGCTCTGGTTCACGCCGGTGAGCATGGCGGAACGTTGGAAGAGACGCTTGACCTTGCTGCAGAGCTGATTGACAGGCAGGCCGAACTCAAGGCGAAGGTTGTCTCAGCTGTCACCTACCCGATCCTGGTCGTGGTTGCTGCGCTCGGTGTCGTGCTGTTCATGGTGGCGTTCATCGTTCCGGTTTTCAAAAAGGTTTACACTCAATTTGGAGCAGAGCTGCCTGGGCCGACCAAGCTGTTGGTTTCGATGAGTGACATTCTTGTTCAGTACTGGTATTGGTGCATTTTGGCGATCGTGGGCCTTATATTCGCATTTCGATGGTTCCATGGACCGCCTCAGGGAAGGAGATTGGTGGACAGGATCCTTCTAAAAATCCCACTATTGGGTCCGGTACTCCGAAAGATATCGATTGCACAGTTTACAGACACATTTGCCGGCATGACACGTGGTGGTGTGCCTATTGTGAGCGGTCTTCAATCAGCTGCCGATACGGCAGGCAACGTCATTATTAATGACGCGATCATGGACGCAGCTGAGCGTTTGAAGGTCGGATCGCCGCTGGCGATGTCACTTCAGGAGAGCGGTCAGTTCCAGCCGATGGCAACAAGAATGATTGCTGCCGGCGAAAAGTCGGGAAGTCTTGATGAGATGCTGGATGAGCTAAACAGGTTCTATCGGCGCGATATCGACCACTCGGTAGATAGGATGGCCCGCATGATTGAGCCGATCCTTACAGTTGTAGTGGGTGGGCTTGTTCTCTTCATTCTTCTGGCGCTTTACATGCCAGTCTTCAGCCTTGGACAGGTCATTAAGAAATGAGGAGTTTCGAGGTTATGCACCCAGCAAAATTACCGGGCATTCAATCTTTCCTGGAGAATTTGCCTGGTTTCCAGTGCATAATGGAAAGGATTGATCATTTGGCATGCAATGTGCAGCCGTGTGCTTCAAGCGTTATTCACAGCGCGGAGGAGACTGAAATATGAAATTGAACAACAAACGAAAGGGCTTCACCTTGGTTGAGCTTCTTGTCGTGGTTCTCATCCTTGCAATCTTGACAGCCGTTGCGCTGCCGCTCTACCTGCGATCCGTTCGGGACGCAGAAGAGAATGCCTGCAAGACAAACATGAAGACGATCGCAAACGCGGTCCAGGCCCATCACGTTCGAAACCGAACTGCCGACTACTTCAGCAGCACTGTTGATGCTGCCGACGCAGCAGTTGGCGGCGATCTGGAAGACCTTCAGAACGCACCGACCTGCCCCGCAGATGCTTCGATCTACACGGTTACGAAGAATGCAACCGACGGCCGAGCTGGCTTCAAGATCGATTGCGGCTACTCGAACCACAGCTTCTACTGGGAAGACGGTACGTTCAAGTAGGAATGACGAACTTGGCCGGATGAGCGGTCTATGACCTGACACTCAGGCCTGAGGCATCTCCAAAAAAGATGCCTCAGGCCTGCTGACTTTTGATATATTGAAACCGTACTTAGCATTGAGGCACGCATGACCATGAATCGCAGAAACAGAGGAGCAGCGCTGGTGACAACCCTGGCGATGTCAGTGGTGGCAGCAGCATTGGTGTCAGCAACCACTCTGATGCTGGTCTCAAACATCGCTCGTGCAGATGCTGAGCGAGACGCAGCGATGGCCCTCAACCTGGCGGAAGCCGGGATCAACTACGAGATTCGCTGGATCAGTCAAGACACGACTGATGTCACCAGGCCTCACCAGAAGGTCGCTGTCGGTGCAGACGGCATGCCTGGCCCCTACACGGGCACGATGGCTAATATTGATGGCACGTTCACGGTGTATGTCACCACCTATAGTGCTGCCACTCCCGAAACGGAGGGTGGAACCTGGACGGCTCCAGACGATCTGCTGATGACCAGCGTTGGCACGTACAACGGAGTCAGCCGCGCCGTGCGGGCGCGAGGAATTCGCAAGAGCCTCTTCGACGAATACGCGCTTTACACTGATAAGGAAGGCACTTTCGGAGGTGCCGGTGCAGCGGCCACTTCGACGATGATCATTGGCGACCTTGGCAGCAATGGCCC
>JALGYA010000010.1 GCA_029824475.1 Fimbriimonadia bacterium
CCTACGATTTCGCCTCAGAACAGCGGAATAGAAACGCCGCCGCCGTCAGATTTTCGAGGCCATTCCACCGGCCACTCCTGAATTCTGAATGACTTGATCAAGACGGCTTCGTTCGGCTTTACAGCACCGTTCTTCTCACTATCCCCTGTCTTCACAATCTGATCCACGACAGGCATGCCGCTGACCACCTCACCCCACACGGTGTACTGCTTATCCAGGGCTGGATAGTCTTTGTGCATGATGAAGAACTGGCTGCTGGCACTGTCGACGCTGTGCCCGCCCCGGGCGGTGCTCAGGATTCCGCGCTTGTGCGACTTGTCGCTGAACTCCTGCTTGAGATTGACCTCTTTGCCGTCCTTTACATAGCCTCCATAACCCCATGTGTCCGGCTTGGAGAGGTCCTTTGAGTTGGGGTCGCCGCCCTGGATCATGAAGCCATCGATGCAGCGATGGAAGCGGGTACCGTCGTAAAACTTGCTCTTGATCAGCGACTTGAACTGCTTGACGTGGTTGGGAGCGAGATCCGGATAGAAGCGAACAATGATGTTTCCTTCGCTGGTGTTGAGGACTCCGACTTCCTCTCCGTCCTTGGGCGCCTTTGATTGCAGGACGAGTGTCTCGGTGGGTGGAGCTGTGACAGCAGCCGTGATGCAGGCAGCGAAAATCATGGCCACATTATAAACAAAACCGCCCAGCGGCAGCGGCCACTGGGCGGTTATTGAAGGGTCAGCCTAGAGGGGCCACTTTTCGAGTCGGAACGTTTTGAGAACGATTGCCATGTCCGGGTTGACGGACCCGTTGGGCTTGCCTTCGCCTGTCTTCACGATCTCATCGACAACTTCCTGACCTGTGACGACTTCGCCCCAGACCGTGTACTGGTTATCGAGGAAAGCAGAGTCCTCGTGCATGATGAAGAACTGGCTTGAAGCGCTGTCAACACTGTGTCCGCCGCGCGCGGTGCTCAGGATGCCTCGCTTGTGGGTCACATCGCTGAACTCCTGCTTGAGGGTGACCTCTTTGCCGCCCTTCTCGTAGCCGCCTGTTCCCCACTGTCGCGGAATCGACATGTTCTTGGACTTGGGATCGCCGCCCTGAATCATGAAGCCGGGCATACATCGGTGGAACCGAGTGCCGTCGTAGAACTTGTTGGAGATCAGGTGCTTGAACTGCTTGACGTGGTTCGGTGCGAGCTTGGGGAAGAACTTGACAACGATCGTGCCTTTTTCGGTCGTGATGACTCCGACCTCTTCGCCGTCTGCCGGAGCGTTGGCGGGTGCGGGCTGGTCTTCGGTCGGCTCTTCGGCTGGCTCCTCAGCGGGCTCTTCAGTGGTCTCCTCTGTGACTTCAGGAGTGGTCACGGGAGCTTCGTTAGTCTCCTTCGGAGGTTCGGGCTGAACTTCGGGCGCCTTTGCGCAGCCGACGCTCAGAACTGCTGCCATTGAGATGGCGAGCAGAAAGCTGTTGAAAATCTTCATCGCTGCAATTATAGTCGAACTGAGCAATTGGGTAAGTTCCCTCTATGCCCAAGCCCCCGCTCGATAGGTACATCCGATTCGACGAATTGACCTCGCTGCTCAAGGCGTATGCCGACGAGCACTCGGATATTGTGAAGCTCAGCTCGATTGGGAAGAGCCACGAGGGGCGTGATATCTGGTGCTTGACGATCACAGATTTCAGCACCGGGCCGGATACGGACAAGCCGGCTTTTTGGTGCGACGGCAACATTCATGCGAGCGAAGTGAGTGCGACGACGGCCGTCACCAAGATCATCGACATTTTGTGTGCTGATCGGCCTGAGCTGCTGAAGACGCATGCGTTCTACTTGGTGCCGCGTTTGGGGCCAGATGGGGCGGAGTGGGCCCTGGAGGACACTCCCAGGATTATCCGGTCATCGACACGGCCTTATCCATTCGATGAGGACGACCACGAGGGGCTGGAGCAGCAGGATATTGACGGTGACGGGCGGATTCTTTCGATGCGGATCAAGGACAGCAACGGGCCTTGGAAGATCCTGGAAAGCAACCCGCGGATCATGACGAAACGGGAGCCGGGTGAGACGGGCGGGCAGTACTACCGCGTGCTGCCGGAAGGGCTGCTGCACAACTGGGACGGAATGCAGATTCGGTCTCACAAGCGAAAGGAAGGGCTCGATATGAACCGCAACTTCCCCAACGCCTGGCGGATGGAGAGCGAGCAGCACGGCGCGGGGCCGTATCCGACCAGCGAGCCGGAGATCCGGACGGCTGTTGATTTCATCTGTTCGCACCCCAATATCTGTGGCGGGATGGCGTTCCACACGTTTAGCGGGGTTCTGCTTCGAGCTCCAGGGCGGTGTCCGGAGGACGAGCTTCCGCCGGAGGATGTTTGGGTCCTCAAGGAGTTGGGTGCGAAGGGGACCGAGATGACCGGCTACCCGGCGATTTCGACGTTCCACGACTTCAAATACCACCCGAAGGATTCGATCACGGGCGTGTTTGACGACTGGATGTATGAGAATCGCGGGGTTCACGCGTGGATCGTCGAGATCTGGTCGCCGCAGCGGCAGGCAGGGATCACCGACTACAAGTACATCGACTGGTTCCGCGACCATCCGATTGAGGATGAGGAGAAGATGCTGGCGTGGAACGATTCGGCTTTGGGTGGGCGCGCCTATGTTGAATGGGCCAAGTTTGACCACCCGCAGTTGGGTGAGGTT
Organism: Fimbriimonadia bacterium; assembly: GCA_029824475.1. Classification (GTDB taxonomy): domain Bacteria; phylum Armatimonadota; class Fimbriimonadia; order Fimbriimonadales; family Fimbriimonadaceae; genus JALGXY01. Next base: position 2,696 of record JALGYA010000010.1, read on the forward strand.
GAGATCGGGGGATGGGATACGCATATGGCGTTCCGGAATCCGCCGGTTGAGTTCCTGGAGGCGGAGATCACTCCGCTTGCGGAGTGGGCGATCTGGCTGGCGGGAACTGTTCCCTGCTTGGCTGATCGGGAGCTTGTTTGCGAGGATCTGGGCGATAGTGTGCGTGTTCGGTGGATGGTTCAGAACACGGGGTATCTGCCGACGAACGTGACGAAGCTGGCTGAGGATAAGAAGATCGCTAGGGGGCTGGTTGGTGAGATCTGTCTGTCCGGCTGGTCTTCTGATGGCGCAGGGTCTGGGTCGCCCGATTGGCTGGTTTCTGGTTCTTTGAGGGAGCAGGCCGGTCAACTGACCGGCTGGTCGCACGTGCCGGTCAGCGGGTTCGGGTGGCACACGGACGAGACGACCGACTGCCACGTGTTCGAGTGGGTTGTCAAGAAGGGCGGCAGCTATGAGCTGACGGCCTGGCACGAGCGGGCGGGTCGGGTGACGCGGGTGGTTGAGGTTTAGCGGGGCTGGTCAGCACTCGCGCGGCACAGGCTCAAGTCGGTGAGTCAGACACTTTAGGATAGGAATGAACAAATCGAAGTTCTCGGTCTATGCGATCCTGTTCGTGCTTCTCGCCGCCGTGGGCGGGTTCTATTGGTGGGTCTATCCGACTCATGAGTCGAGCCTGCGCAAACAGCTGGATGCTGAGCTGGCCCGTTGGACTGCCACAGGAGCATCGGTACATCCTGACAGAATAGTCATCCACGACGACGGGAGCCACTATTTGGCTAAATTCGACCTGGATATCACCAGTATTTTGCGCCGGCGGGCGACCCTCGAAGCTGACAAGATTGAAGTTCTGCTCGACAAAGGGCGCGTCGAGACTAATACTTTCCAAAAAGGGGCTCTCCCTCCAAGCAATGTGTTCGATTTAGTACTGCCAGCTCAAGGGTATTTCATGTGGCAGCCTGACTGGATTCTCGGTTTTCCGGCGGACACGAGATGGATCCCTAGGCTTGGAGACTTGAGAGCCGATACAAATTCGTTCCACAAGGCAGAGAGGCTATTCATGAGCCGACAGGACCTCAAGACTCCGGACCTCGCGCTTGAAATCCTCACCTGTGACCAACTGCTGATCTTTGACCGCATGTCGTATTCCCATGCGTTCGACGATTCAGATGAATCTTATCTGTTGTTGACACTAAGCCTGGCAACTCATAGCATGCGGACAAAAAATGACGAGGCCTTTGTGCACGCGATGGACACGGCAAGCAACCTTCTGTCAAGTGACAATCTAGTCGACTCCGCGGAGATCGAAAGTGAGTTGGAACACCTGGCTCATCTTAGAAGAGTCTCCTTCAGTCAGGCTATCGATGCCTTCTTTGGACAGGCCACTGAAGAGTAACTAGCGACTGAGTTCCGCTGTTCAGCAATTAGTTTCGCCATCCGCCCAAGGTCCGCGAGGCGGGCTGGGCACGCGGTATCCTCTGAAGCCTTGGCGCCGTACCCAAGTGGTTAAGGGACCGGTTTGCAAAACCGATATCAGCGGTTCGAATCCGCTCGGCGCCTCCAATTTTCCTTTCTCATGGCAGCTGCCGCCCAGGCCCCGGTTCTGGAGTTGACCTCCAGTCATGCGGGAGCAGCCGCCCCCGCAGCTGTGCTGCACGCCGAATTTGGCACCAACAGCCTCTCCCCTATCGGGCTGTCCAGCCTGCCGATCTACGAATCCGCCTGCGGCGACTTTGTCATCCCCGGCATCAAAGTCGGGCGGACATGGGTGATGAGCGGCGAGCCGGTCGGCCCCACCTCAAGCCGAGGAATAGCCGCAGAAGAGTTCGCCCACCTGGCAGGCAGAGCCGCGTTCTTTGGCGTCGATGAAGCCTTTGCCCAGGAATGGACCGGCTGGGCGATGATAATCGGCGCGCAGCCAATCTGGGATCTCAGCCTGTGGAGCGAGAAGGCCGACCAGGCCCGGTCGATCCGCTGCCAAGTCCGCCGCGCCGCTGCCAAGGCCGTCACGGCAATCGAAGTCTCATCGGCATCCACCCGCAAAGCGGCAGCCGAGATCAGGGAGGAGCGCAAGAGCTCCCGCCTGCTCGATATTTCCGGCTTCGCCGCAGCCCCTCTCAACCACAACGCCCGCACCTTTGCTGCAATCCAGAACGGCACCACCCAGGCGATCCTCACGGCAGCCCCGCTGCCAGCCCGCCAGGGCTGGGCGATACACGAGACCTTGAGGCACGCCACCGCACCCAACGGCACCCTAGAGCTCCTCATCAGCCACGCGTTCCACACATTCCACCAGGAAGGGGCGAAGATGGCCACCCTCGGCCTGTGCGCCCTCAGCTCCCGCGCCCTCCCCGGCAAGCGTGCAGCACTAACACGCAAAGCGCTCAACCCGATCTACAGCTTTGACGGCATCGAGGCGTTCCGCGCGAAACTTCGCCCAGATTCGTGGGAAAACCTTTATCTGGTGGGGTCAAGTGGCCTCAGCAGGCTGGAAGCCACGGCGAGTGTGGGAAAGGCGCTCCTGAATCGGCCTCAAAACCGGGCATAATGAGCCCTTCTACTGGCCATGTCGAAGCAGAGTCACACGGCGAAAGATGATCAGGCGGGCGGGCTGCTCGGGTTTGTCGCTCCCCCTGATATTCACATCGAGTGCGAGGCGTTTACCGGCTCGCTCGCGATGCTGTTTCACTGTGTCAAAGAGCGGAAGATCGACCTGCTGGGCGTGCCGCTTGCTCCGATCTGCAAGGCGTACTTTGAGCACGTTCTGCAGGAATCTGGTGACCAGGATTTAGAAGCCGCCGCCACCGCCATGACAGCCCTTGCCTACCTGCTAGAGCGCAAAGCGTGGCAGCTGATCCCCAAGGTTGACGAGGAGCCGGACGACGACGACCTGCTGGAGCAGATCGAGCCGTATATCCAGGAGCTGCGGCCCGCCATCGAGCACCTAAGGGACCTGCGAGATGAGCGGAGCCTGCGATTCTTCCGGCAGACCGAAGAGACCGGCGCCGAGTACGAGCTGCCGTTCGATATGGGCGAAGTCGGGGCGAGCGATTTGGCGCTCGTGCTGGAGAAGCTGCTGGAGCGGGCCAAACCGGATACCGTCGAGCCGCCGACCACGCCGCGCCGATCGCTCAGCGAGCAGATGATTATTGTGATGAACGCTTTGAGCGACGAGCCGAAACCGATTGAAGAGGTCGTCACGGAAGAGTTCACGCGCAGCGAGGTTGTGTGGTGGTTCTTGGCGATGCTTGAGCTGATTCGGCTCGGTCAGGCTAGAGTTCGGTTCGCAAAAGGCAGCATACTGTTCTCCCGAGGAGAAGTCTCATGAAGCTGATCGATTCTGTGCACGCGCTGCTGTTTGCGGCGGATTCTCCTTCGGACCCGGAGCAGCTGGCGGCCTCGCTAGAGTGTCCGGCTTATGAAGTCGAAGAGGCGCTAGACAAGCTGGGGGAGCGGCTCTCACAGGGCGGCCCAGTGCAGCTGGTTCGGATCGCTGGAGGGTATCAGCTCTGCACAAAGCCTGAGTTTGCGCAGATCGTGGCGAAGTACATCCAGCCGCAGCAGTCGAAGCTGAGCCGCAGCCTCATGGAAGTTTTGGCGATCGTGGCTTACAAGCAGCCTGTGACAATGGCGGAGATTGATGCTGTGCGTGGAGTTCAGAGTGATTATTCTTTGCGGCAGCTTTTGGAGAAGCGGCTGATCTCTGATGTCGGCAGGAAGCCGACTCCCGGCCGGCCGATCCTGTATGCGACGACGCAGCAGTTCCTGCATCTTTTCAACCTGGATACGCTGACTGAGCTGCCGGATGTAGATCTTGAAGAGCTGGAGATTCAGGCGCTGATCAAGAAAGAGGAAGAGGTGGAAAACACCGACCAACCGACCCTCGAACCGCTGCCTTCCGGCGAGTCCGGCGGGTAATCTCGCGGCTTCGATGTCCGTCCGGTCCGCTGCCCTTTTTATCACCTTATGCGCCTCAGTTTCGGCGCTTGGGCAGGCCACCCCTCCAAGCATCGACGCTGAATGTGCGGCGGTTATCTGCATGGACTCCGGTCGTCTTTTGTGGGGCAAGAAGCCAGATCAGGAGATGCGGCCCGCTTCGACAACGAAGATCATGACGGCGCTGATCCTGCTGGAGAACACGGCGCCTGACGACAAGATCACTGCTCCCTCAGACGTGGGCCAAATCACCGGCAGCAGCCTCTACATGAAGCCAAATGAGGTTGTGAATGCACGTGACCTCTTGTATGCCCTGCTGTTGAGAAGCGCGAACGACGGGGCATATTCAATTGCAAAGCATGTCGCTGGTTCGGTCGAAGATTTTGCGGAGCTGATGAACTCAAGGGCTGAGCAGATCGGCTGCCTTCACACACACTTTGAGAACCCTCACGGCCTGGATGACGACGGGCACGTTTCGACGGCCCGAGATCTGGGGCTGATCGCCCGTGAGGCGATGAGGAACGAAGACTTCCGAAAGGCCGCAGGTGAAGAGCGCCGCTGGATCCAGCGATCGATCAATCAGGAAGACCTGCTGCTGATCAGCAAGAACAGATTCGTCAAGAACGATGAGACGGCCACCGGCATCAAGACCGGCTACACCGACAATGCCGGGCAGTGCTTTGTGGGCAGCTCTGAAGAGGACGGGCTGCGGATCATCACCGTTGTGCTGAAGTCGCAAGACTGGCTTGGCGACACGCAGAAGCTGAACAGCTGGGCGCTGAAGATTCACCAGGCTCAGGAGCTGATCAAGAAGGGGACCGCTGTTGGTGATGTGCCGGTGGCTGGCGGCGTTGACGAAAGCTTGAGTGTTGTTGCGGCGGAGGACATGAGCACGGCCGTTTCTTCTAAGGGAATTGATATTCCGAAGCCGCGAGTTGAGCCGCTGCCGGACTTGGCAGCACCGATTACCGCAGGCCAGACCGTCGGGTCACTCGTTTTTGAATTCGCAGATGGATCTGAGGTGCGGTCTGCTGCTTTGGCAGCGGCTGATTTGGCTGTGAAGCCGGAGCGGAAGCTGCCTGTCGGCACTCCGATCGGACTGGCTCTGCTGGCTGCTTTGGCGGGCGGGTCCCAGCTGCTTAGGCTCAGGTCGCGCAAGATCGGCAGAATCTACCGACCATGAGCACCGAAAAAATCCGACTCCATAGATTTATTGCGCAGTCCGGCCTGTGCAGCCGCCGCAACGCTGAAGTGATGATCGCTGAAGGCCGCGTAATGGTCAACGGTGATCTCATCACTGAGATGGGCGTGAAAGTGGATGAGAACGACGATGTCCAGGTGGACAATAAGTCGGTTAAGCCGCTCGGCCACAAGGTCTGCCTGATGAACAAGCCGAAGGGCTATGTCACCACCGTCAAGGACACGCACGGCCGCCAGACCGTGATGCAGCTGCTGCCCGGTGAGTATCGGATGCTGAAGCCTGTTGGCCGTCTTGATATGGACACCAGCGGGCTCCTGCTCTTGACAAACGATGGCGACCTGGCGATGCGCCTGACTCACGCTCGATTTGGTGTGGAGAAGGAGTACATCGCGGAAGTGAGCGGCACTCTAACCGACGCCGCGCTGAAGTCTCTGGTGCGGGGAGTCAGATTTGAAGGCACGATCGGCAAGGCTGTCAGCGTTGAGGTTTTGAACACCCGCAAGAAGCACGTTTCGGTGCTGAAGCTTGTTCTGCACGAAGGGCAGAAGCGGCAGATTAGGTTGATGCTCGAAACGGTCGGCAATCCTGTTATTGAGCTGACTCGAGTCAGGATCGGGCACCTTGGGATCAAGGGCATGAGGCCTGGAGAGGTCAAGCTTCTGCCGATGAAGGACGTCGCAAGACTCAAGAGTTCTGTCGGGCTCGAGTAGGCCCGGTATCCTGCTTGCATGGCCGATCGGCTGTCCAACGAGACCTCCCCTTACCTGCTCCAGCATCTGGACAGCCCTGTCGATTGGCAACACTGGGGGGCTGCTGCTTTTGAGAAGGCAGCGGCTGAAGATAAGCCCGTTTTCTTGAGCGCTGGCTACAGCACCTGCCACTGGTGCCATGTGATGGCGCACGAGTCATTCGATGATCAGGCTGTTGCCGAAGCGCTGAACAAGGATTTCATTTCGATCAAGCTCGACCGCGAGGAGCGGCCGGATGTTGACGAGATTTACATGACGGCGGTTCAGATCGCTACCGGCCAAGGGGGCTGGCCGATGTCGGTGTTCATGACCCCCGATAAGAAGCCGTTCTTTGCCGGCACATATTTCCCCAAGGACTCGCGTGGGCAGATGCCTGGATTTTTGACTCTGCTTGGGGGGCTGGCGGCTTCCTGGAAGGAGAGGCGGACTGAGATCGAGGAGACTGCCGGGCAGTTTAGTGACGCGTTGACCAAGGCCTTAAATCAGGGAGCTCCGGCGGTTGAGTCTGGGGTGACTATAGACTTGTTGGATGCCGCGATCCCCTCGCATCACGAGGGGTTTGATTATGAGCATGGCGGGTTTGGCGGAGCGCCTAAGTTTCCGCCCCATCCGGGGCTTCATTTTCTGCTGCGTTACGCGGGACTAAGGCCGCAGATGCCGACAGACTTGGCGACTGAGGAGTTGGCAAACCAGGCGTCGTGGATGGCCCTGTTGACGCTCGAAAAACTCTGCCTGGGCGGAATACATGACCATGTTGGCGGGGGTTTCCACCGATACACAGTGGACGACCGCTGGCACCTTCCCCACTTTGAGAAGATGCTCTCGGACAACGGCCAGCTGCTCTCAGTCTTGGCAGATGCGGCCCGGCTCTCTGAGGACGAGGAGCTGCGGAAGCTCTTCCGGTCGGCAGGTGAAGGCATCGTTCGGTGGGCTAATGATAATCTGCTCCATGATGGGCTGTATCAGACCGCGATGGATGCTGACAGCGAGGGTGAAGAGGGTGTCTACTATGTTTGGTCGGCTAACGATATTGCTGAGGTGCTGGGAGATAAGGCCGAGGCCTTTTCCACTGCCTTCAGCATCCACCCTGAAGGGAATTTCCTTGAGGAGGCGACCGGGGAGGCAACTGGGCAGAACGTTCTTCACCTCCAAGAAGCTGGCGACTGGAGTGCTGAACTAGAAGCTCTCCACGCAGCCCGCAGTCACAGAGAAAAGCCCGGCACGGACACCAAAGCAATCTGCGCCTACAACGGCCTCATGATTGGAGGCCTGGCTCGCTTTGGCGAGGTGGAATTGGCCGCGCAGTGCGCTGCCAAATGGCTCGACGCCAAAGGCGCCGGCCCCCTTCCCCGCCAGATCACGGCTGGCCGAGCCAGCGGTCCGGCATTCCTTGATGACTACGCCTATCTGGCCGAGGGGCTCTGTGATCTTGCAGAAGCCCAGGGCGGCGACTGGCTGGCCAAGGCGCGAGATATTTGCAGCGAGATGGTCACGAGATTCCAAGACCCTGAAACCGGTGCCTTCTTCTTCGCAGCTGATGAGACCGAGGTGGTGCTTGCCCGCACAAAACCCTCCTTAGATCAAGCGACGCCCAACGCCGCTGGCTCTGCGGTGCGCGCGCTGTGGCGCTGCGGAATGAAGGAGGAGGCCAAGAAGGCGTTTGGTGCGATTCTCGGCTGGGCAGAGCGGATTCCTACGGCCTCGCAGACGCTGCTGGAGTGCCTCTTGCTCATGCTCCACGAAGAGAAAGTCACCGAGCTTGAACTCCCCTCAAACCTGGCATTCGATGCTGATCAGATCAGCGTGACACTTTCGCCAAGAGAGATCGCGGCCGATGACGAAGGCTGGGGGCACGGGCTGGTTACGATCGACCTGCCTGACGGAATCCACATCAACTCAAACAGCCCTTCTGCGGCTTGGTTGACGCCGACCACCCTTTCTGTTGCCGGCGTGCTGGGCGAGGCAGGCTTCCCGGATTCTGACGAGGACATATTTGACGGCAGCGTCAGTCTTCCGGTGCGGCTGAGGGCGAGGGACAAGTCGACTGAGTTCGCATTGACTGTCTCCTTCCAGCCCTGCAGCGACAAGGCGTGCTTCGCGCCGATTTCCCGTGAGATCACGGGGATGATTCACCCAGCTTAGGTGTAGATCCAGCGGCGCGGGACACGCGCCATGAGGCGGACAAGGATCTCGTGGGCGTTGGTGCCGGCAAGCGCTGCAAGCCTGTCGGCTGTGATGCCTTCACCAATCAGCGTGACGGGATCGCCAACCTGGGCGTCCGGGTGATCTGTGGCATCGACCATCATCAGATCCATGCAGATCAGCCCAACAACAGGGAGCTCTCGCCCCTTGATGTTCACGACGCTTCGCCCGCTGAGAGCACGCGGGTATCCGTCGCCATAGCCCGCGCAAACTGTCAATGTTCTGGTGTCTCTCGAAGCCTTCCAGTCGCCGAGGTAGCCCACGGTTTCGCCGGCCTTCACCAAGCGTTCCGCAACCACCCGGGAGTGCATGGAGAGCACCGGCTTCAACACGCCACCAAACTGATCGGCTGGATCGACGCCGTAGGCGGCGATGCCGATTCGCACCATGCTCCGGCGTGAATCGGGATAGAGCAGGGTCCCGTACGAGTTGGCGGCGTGAAAGAGCTCAATCTCAACGCCTTCACAAGCCGCAGCTGCGACATCAAAAGCGTCGAGCTGGGCCTTGGTCACTTCTGGCTGCGAGGCGCTGTCGATAAAGTGCTGCGAGAGCCCAACCAGCTGAACACTCGGCAGCGAGCTGATTTGCCGAGCAATATCGCCCGCATGTGAAGGCTCGCAGCCGAACCGATGCAGCCCCGTATCCACCTTCAGGTGGACTCGGCCGATCTTGGACATCGACTCAGCCGCCCCGCTGATCGCCTTGGCCAAGTCAACAGACTCCACCGTTACATCCAGGCCATAGAACACAGCCTGCTCAGCCTCGATACTGAGGATCGGTGAGAGAATCAGGATCGGCTCCTCAATCCCGGCGTCCCGCAAAGCGATCCCTTCTGATATCGCGGCCACCGCAACCCAATCGGCTCCGCTGCGCACAGCTGTACGACAGACCGGCGCCAAACCATGCCCGTATGCGTCCGCCTTTGCGGCGAGAGCAAGCTGCACGTCCGGGCCGATCTGCTGCTTAATCCAGCCGATGTTATGCGCCAGCGCGGGAAGGTCGATTGCCGCCCACGTGCGCGGATAGGGATCCACGTCTCATTCTGACATGGCGCGAGTTCTTCACCATTTGGTTACAATAGGGCCATGGCTGATCGAAGACACGAAATTCAGGCGGCGGGCTACGCGATGATGGGCGCGTCCGGACTCGAGTCGGTCCACGCAAGGACGATCGGGGCGAAGCTGGGCATCAACCACGCCACGGTTCACTACTACTTCACGACTCGGGCTGACCTGCTCGCGGGCATTTGCGAATTTGCCCAGGAGCAGCTCCGGTCTGACCGGAAAGGAATGGGCGAAGCTGCAACGCCACGAGACGTTTTTGAAAACGAACTCGCACTGACGGAGGCTTATTCGCGCAGCAGCAGTCGGTTTGCGAAAGTGATGATCGGGCTGTGCGCTGCTGCGGTCAATGAAAAAGCACTTGTCAAGCCGGTGCGTGCGCTCGTCCGTGAGTACACAGAGCTTCACCATGAGGCGGCTTCGAACGCGAGGCTGAAAGCTGGGTCGCCATTTGCGCAGCCAGATCTATTTGCATCGGCTGCATTTGGGCTCATGGCACTTTCACACTTGGGCGCTGGACCGAACACGGACGAGGCGCTCGACGCGATGTTCAGCTCGATGTTTTAGCGGCCTGCTCAACATGCCAGCATGCTGAGGCACGGCCTTCTGAGAGCTCGATCAGGTCGGGCCCGACGTCGCATTTCTCGAACCGTTCCGGGCAGCGGTCCGCGAAGGCGCACTCTGTGATCGTCTCCGTGAGAGCGGGTGGCTGGCCTTCGATCACGTTCAGCCGCTTGTGCTCTTTAGCCGGGAGCGAATCGAGCAGCGCCTTGGTGTAGGGGTGTTGAGGTGTTTTCAGCACCTCTTCTGCCGTGCCGATCTCGACGACCTTGCCGGCGTAGTAAACGGCGATCCTATGGGACATCGCCGCTATGACGCCGATGTCGTGGGAGATGAGGATAACTGAGGTGCCTTCTTCTTCCTGAAGCCGATTGAGCAGTCTTAGAATCTGTGCCTGAAGCGTGACATCAAGAGCCGTCGTCGGCTCGTCTGCGATCAGCAGCTTCGGTCGGCTGGCGAAGGCGATTGCGATGACGATGCGCTGCCGTTGGCCGCCCGACATCTGGTGCGGATACTTGAGGGCGGAGACTTCCGGATTCGGGACGCCGACCTTCTTGATCATCTCCAGCGCTTTGGCGCGGGCCTCCTGTTTGGGAGTGCCTTGGTGCAGCCGATAGACTTCGGCGATCTGGTCGCCAACGCGCATCATGGGGTTGAGGCTGGTGAAGGGGTCCTGCATCACCATCGAGATGTCCTGGCCACGAATGTCGAGCCACTCCTTTTTGCCGATCTGAGTGAGATCTCCGAGGTCTTCAAAGTCCATCGATCCTTCGGTGACGGCGGCTGGCGGAAGCATGCCCATCACGGCGAGGCCGGTCATCGATTTGCCGCATCCAGATTCGCCGACGACCCCGAGCGTTTCACCCGGGGCGACGTCAAACGAGACTCCACGCAGGATGTGCGCTGAGCCGATCCGCACGTGCAAGTCCTGGACCGAAAGGAGGGGCATGGAGACTATTATGCACCCACCCGCTGCGACACGTGTATACTCGCCCGCATGTCCTCGGCAATTCGAGTTGTCATAGTGGAAGATGAGCCTGCGTACCGGACCGCGATCCAGCGTACGTTGACCCTGATGCCCGAGTGTGAAGTCCTGGCTGTCTGTAAAGACGGCGAGGATGCCCTTGAGCAGTGCCTCCAGAACCCACCAGATGTCCTTTTGACCGATATCAACATGCCCCGCATGGATGGTATCGAGCTCATGAAAAACCTTGTTAAGCAGGAGAAGGAATTGAGCATCGTCGTCCTCACGATCAACGAGGATGAAGAGACCATTTTTGAAGCCTTCCGAGCCGGCGCCCTGGGCTATCTGCTCAAGACATCCACTCCGCAGGAAGTTGTCGACGCTGTGCGACTCGCTCACCGAGGCGAGTCGAAGATCACACCGAAGATCGCCGCGAAGGTGATCGAAGACTTCCGCCGAGTCAAGGACGACGACGAGACAGACGACACCGAGCTGTACGTCCTTTCTGACCGAGAGACCGAGATCCTCGAACTCATCGCCAAGGGCATGAGAAACAAGGAGATCGCGAATCACCTTTCAATTGCTGAGAAGACGGTTAAAAACCACGTCAGCAACATCCTGAAAGCCCTCCAGGTCAACAGCCGAACCGAGGCAGCTATGAAGGCTGTCCGCGCGAAGCTGGTTCAGGGTTCGTAGGTTCGTTTTAGGCTCTCTTCCCGCCCCCGCTTCCCTTTGGGATGCGGGGGCTTTTTTGTGGGTTAGGATGAGCTTCAGTTTCGAGGCGGGTAGCCTAGCCTCGTGATCTCTGAACTACTAGATCTTATACTTGGAGACACCCGTAAGTGGCTGATACGGACTATCGGGAAGCCGCACGCGGATGGCTTCAACGAAGCGGACCTCATTTTGGCCGACAGGCTGGCATTAGCGTACTGCGATTCAGCCATCGCGGCGCGGGAACGCTCAGCGGAGAGCCTGGAGTGCCACGAGATGACTTTCCGCATCGGTGAGAAGATGTTCCTTGCGGTTGATGTCCTTACTCACACTCAAGAATGGTTCGATCTGTATCATCGATCAAAGCGCCTCGGCGAGGACATATGGCAGCTTGAATTGGGCGGAGTCCTATTGCGGCGAGAAGCGACCTGCGATCAGATCGCTCTTGATGTTCTTGAATTTGATCCTTCGAAGCAATTGGAAAAGAAGGACTCCTTGCTGGAATACATCATCGAGGATGAGTCCTGGGTTCCGATCAGCTCGGACGTGAAGGCCCGAGTTGTACAGGCATTTAGAAATGATCCGCTCATCATCGGGCAACGACAGAATCGAGACCGAGCAATGGACTTCCTGAATAACAATCGAACACCGAACCCGGAAGTGATCAAGAAGTTCTACCCCGAGCGGCCTGAAGCGCTCATGCAAGACTTGATCGGCCCGATGCACTGGCGGACGCACAAGTGGGCAACGAATATGACCGATGAGGCCCGAAATCAGTGCAGCGAGCCTGAACGGGATCTGGCTGATCGCCTAGCGCACTCAATCTGCCAGACAGCGGTTGATTCCAGGAAGAAGGGAGGCAGCTTGACAGAAGCACAGAATGCGATCTTTCGTATTGGAGAGCTCATCTTTGCAACAGCGGCTGTGACCGATCATGCGCACGAGTGGTTCGAAGTGTACGAACAGGTGAAGCAGATGGGTGACGACGACTGGCAAGCCTCTCTCGGCTTTGTTCTAGTGAGGCAAGAACAGTTCTGTGACCAGATCGTCCAGGATGCTATTGAATGTGCTCCATCCACCGACTTCCGAAACAGAAAGGACCACATCCTTGGCTGCGTCATCTGCAAGAAGAACTCGGTTCCGGTCAGCTCTCATGTTCGAGATCGAGTAGTCGAGGCTTTCGAGGCAGATCCCAGGCTGATTGGCGAAGAGGCAATCCGTGACGATTCGTTGGCTTTCCTAGACATCTCGGATTAGGCCGCGGATTGGTCCCTCTCCCTCGAATGAGGGGGAGGTTAGGAGGGGGACAAACCTATCTTAAGTTCTTAGATCCTGACCTTGACTTCCTCAAGTCATCAAGGCGGTCATGTCAGGTTCCCGCGCAAGGCCCCCTCTCTGATCTCCCCCTCTCCCGTTGGTCGAAGGAGAGAGGCCAGAAAGCAGCGGCTTCGCTGCCTTGTGGTGCGGACGTCCTCGTCTGCACAGAGCACGGACAAACGCTGGGAGCGCCTGTCCATGGCACACGAGATCGTGGATTGGGATTGATCCCTCCCCCACTTGGGGTGGGGGAGGCTAGGAGGGGGCTGCGACTGAAAGGAGCGGTCTTATTGCCAGCCGTGTATCCCGGCTGAAAGCCGGCCCTCTCTCTAATCTCCCCCGCCCCAAGCGGGGGAGAGGCCAGATCTAAGAACCTCCCCTCCCTCTTCCACGTCGAACTCTCCTTATGGGAGACTTCTTTGGCGGACCCTCTCCCCTCCTCTCAAACGAGGAGGGGAGGGAACCAATCCAAAGAACCAAAAAGCTGTGTGGAAAACATTTTCATGATCGATTCATGATGCGTGGGTGATGAGTCTATAATAGTAGACATACGTGCACTATTTTCTGTTTATCGAGCTGGAGGGATTCTATGCGAATGCCCTGGAAGAACAGAACCGCGACCTGCGGGGGACGGCTTTTGTCGTCCATTCAGAGGACCTGATCATCGACGTCTCACCGGGGGCGGAAGACCGGGGGGCTGAGCGGGGGATGCCGCTTAAGGAGTGCCGCGCGCTGCTGCGGGAAGAGGGCAAATTTATTGAGATGGACCCCGATGACTTTGACGCGAACACAGCCGCGTGGCTCGACCTGTGCGCCGAGTGCAGCGGGCGGGTTGAGCCGTGCTCACCTGCCTCTGCTTTTGTCGACCTCTCGCAGCATCCCCATCCGCTCGACACAGCGGCAGAACTGCTGCAGAGGCTTCATGGGCTTCTGCACTTAAACATGGCCGCTGGAATCGCCCCCACCAAGTGGTTGGCGAAGCTGGCGCGAATCCGCGTGGATGAAGAGGCACTGGCGTTAGGTGTGCCGCCGATTGAGGCTGTTGTGCAGCCTGAGCGGTTCCTGCAGAGCGTCCCGGTCGAGATGATCGAGCCGCTGGAGCCTCAGATTCGGGAGCGGCTGATTCTGCTGGGATATCGGCTGGCGGGGCAGGCTCAGAAGGCGGATTTGAACCTGCTGTGCAAGCAGTTCGGCCAGAAGGGCTTGACTGTTTGGCAGTCGGTGCGCGGCGGGGTTCACGAACCGATCAAAGCCGAGTGGCCGACTGAAGGGTTCTCGCGGGCAGTGGCGTTTGGGGCGTCGGCTGTCGACAACCGGCTGCTGTTTGAACACGCGCTCGATCGGCTGGCACAGAAGGCGTCGGCGGAGCTCAGCCTCAGGGCAAAAAACGCCCAGTCTGTGCGCCTGACGGTGTTCGATGAAGACGGCAAGTGGGTCTCGGATCAGCGGGCGTTTGTGAAGCCTGTCCAGACGCAAAAGCACCTTTCGGTGATCCTGAATAGGATGTTCGATGGGCTGGAATTGACCCAGGCGGTAATGCGGATTCAGGCCTCGTTCCTCGACCTGCGCGACCAGGGCGCGTACCAGCAGAGCCTGGAGGGGCGGACCAACAAAGAGGAGCGCACGGCATCGGTTGAGACTGCACTGAAGTCGGTGCGGTCATCACAAGGCAGGGCGAGCGTGCAGATGGGCTCGGACATCGTTCTGCCCCGACGGGAGAAGGTTTTGAGGGCCTGGCGACATGCGATCGGATGGTCATGAGCTGATCGCCCGGTGGCGGGAGTCGGGCGCGTGGTGGGAAGGCGAGCCCCCGCAGGAGATCCGCCAATGGCGTGACCCTCGGGGCGTCATGAGGGAGAAGATCATCACCCTTCCGATGCCACAGCTTGAGGGCGAGCAGTCGGTGCTGCGCGAGGAGCACAAGGAGGAGTTTGACCTCCGCCCCCGCAAGACCCGCGATGAAAAAGTGAGCAAGGCGTGCGGGTTGATTAGAGAGACACCGACGGTGAGCTATCGCAAGGCGGAGAGACCGGTGGCGCTGCTGCATGTGCAGTCGGGCTATTCGTTTGGGCGCAGCTCGCTGCTGGCGATGGAGATCCCGCGCCTGGCGGCACGGCGGGGATACACGGCGGCTTTAATTGCCGATAAGTTCTCCCTGGCCGGTGCGGTTGAGTTCTCCCGCGAGGCGAAGAAGTGTGGGCTGAAGCCTCTAATAGGCGCAGCTGTTGAACTCAATATAGGGGGTGAAGTTGTGCTGATTGCCAAGACGAGGGTGGGGTGGCGATCGCTGTGCGCGCTGATATCAGAGTCGCATATGCACCAGCCGCGGCAGTTCCCTCTCGCCTGCTACGAGACCCTACGGAAGCACTCTGAGGACCTTGTCTGCCTTACCGGCGGGGGCACTGGGCCGGTCGATCGGCTGTTGGCGGGCAGGCAGTTCGCGAAGGCGGAATCATGCCTGGCGAGCCTCGCGGCGATCTTCGGGAAGCAGAACACCTTTGTCCAAATTGAGCGGTCGATGCTGCCCTGGGGGCTGCGGAATGAGAAGCGTCTGCGCGACCTGGCACTGAAGGTCGGGGTGAAGTGCACCGCCGGGATGCCTGTGCTGCACGCGGACCCAGAAGACTTCCCTGTCCAGGACGTCATCGTCTGCGCACAGACGCTCTGCACCGCGGAGGAGATCATCGGCCGCAAGCCGCAGCGTGGACCTGATCAGCAGCCGATTCCTCCGGTGCCACAGCGGTCTCTAAATGCTGAGCGGCATTTGCGAACCGCAGCGGCGATGACAGAGCTCTACGACCAGGATCTGCTGGAGACGAGCTGCCTGATCGCTGAGATGTGCGACCAGGACGTGCTCCCCCGCAGGACCGAGCTGCCGAGGCTATACGACGACCCTGAATACGCGATGATGGAGCTTGTCCGGCAGGGCGCAAAAAGCCGCCATAAAAAGGTGAGCCCTGCCCTGCAGCGGCGGCTGCAGTACGAAATGCAGCGGATTCTGCCGCTCGGGTTCTCAAACCACTTCCTGATCATGTGGGATCTGTGCCAGTGGGCGAAACGCGAGGGGATCCTGTTCAGCGGGCGGGGTTCTGTGGTCGATTCCGCGGCTGCCTACTGCCTCGGGATCAGCCGGATCGATGCGTTTGAGCACAACCTCCACTTCGACCGATTCCTGCCCGACGACGGCAGTAAACGCCCGGATATCGACATCGATTTTGAGGCGGCGCACAGGGACACTGTGCGTGAGTATCTGACCCGAAAGTACGGGCGGGAGAACACCGCGACGGTTTGTGCTTTTGGAGCCTACTGCGTGCGCGGGATCGTGCGTGAGGTTGGAAAAGTGCTCGGGCTTCCGCCGGAGATGATTGGGTTCCTGGCAAAGCGTATTCACCGCGGCACGGCCGCCGACCAGCTCAAGGAGGCGATGGAGAAGAAGCCGGAGCTGCGCACGGCGGATGTCTCCCGGGAACGGCTTGACTGGGTTTTCCGGCTCTCCAAAAGCCTGATGGACATCCCGCGCAATATCCGGGCGCATTCGTCAGGCGTGATCATCTCGGACCGCCCGATCTGGGAGACCGTGCCGGTGATGCTCTCAGGCACGGGTGACTTTGAGGACGAGGAGCAGCAGACGGTGCGAATCATCCAATGGGACAAGCGAAGCGCAAAACACTACTTCGACAAATTCGACATCCTCTGCCTGCGCGGACAGGATGTGCTGGCCGGCACGGAGCGGCGAGTGAAGGACCGGGAGCCAGAATTCAACGTCGAGCAGATCTCGCTGACAGACCCGGAGACATACCGGACGATGCGGTCTGGGGAGCTGATCGGGATTCCGCAGTCGGCTTCGCCTGCCATGCGGCAGGCGCATATCAGGCTCAAAACCGACGACCTGACCGACGCGAGCCTCGTGCAGGCCGGGATCAGACCAGGAGTTGGTGGGGCGGTGAAGATCAACGAGCTGATCGCGCGGCGGCGCGGGCTGAAGCCGTACTCGTTTGAGCACCCGGAACTGGAGCGGATCCTGGGGCACACGTACGGGATCATCGTGTTCCAGGAGCAGATCGACCAGCTGCTGCAGGCGTTTGTCGGGTGCTCAGCCGGTGAGGCGGAGGAGGTCCGCGAGGAGATCCATAAGCGTCGTCGCGAGGACTACGGGCAGGTGATTAAGGATGACTTGCTTAAGCGGATGGGGGCGCGTGGGTTCACGCAGAGCATCGCGCTGCATGTGTTTGATCTGGTGGCGGGGTTCAAAGGGTATGGGTTTGCGCAGGGGCATGCGCTGGCGTTTGCCGAGATTTCTGTGCGGTCGATCTACTGTCAGCAGAACTATCCAGCGGAGTATTTCGCTGCGCTTTTCGACGCGCAGCCAGCCGGCTATTACGGGCCGTGCACTCTTGGGAACGAGGCCAGGAATCGGGGTGTAAAGGTGCTGCCGCCCCGGCTCGGAGAGTGTGACGAGCGGTTCCGCGTGGAGAGTGTGGCTTCTGAAATGGACCCGAAGATTGTCGTTCCGCACTCTGGTCTGCGGGTGGGCTTGAGGCAGATTTCAGGGATGAAATCTGCTGTGCGCTCGCGTGTGGTTGATGCTGGATCGGTGGAGTCTGTTTATGAGTTTGCGAAGCTGGTTCGGCCTGATCGCGACGACCTGGAGCGGCTGATTCTGGTCGGGTATTTCGATGAGATTCACCCGAACCGTAGAGCGCTGATGTGGGCGGTTCCTTCGATCATGCAGTGGGCTTCATCTGAGGCTGGTGATCTTGGTATTCAACAGCTTCCTGACCCTATACCTGAACATATTGAAGATTTCAGCACGGCTGAAAAGGCTGTCCATGAACGCCAGGTTTTGAACATGGACGTGGCAAACCACCTGATGTTTTTCGAGCGGGAGCATGTGGCCGCTAAGGGCGGCTTGACGACTGCAGAGGTGCGGAAACTGGAGCCGGGCGCGAAGGCGATGGTGGTCGGGAATCCGATCCGTCTTCGCTTCCCCCCGACGCCCTCAGGGCGGCGGGTCGTGTTCTTTGATCTGGAGGATGAGACGGGGCTGCTGAACACAACGACTTTCGATGAGGCGTACCGCCGCGACGGCAGCGCAATCATCTGCTCGCCTTATGTGACGGTGCTGGGCGAGGTGCAGTGGCGCGATGGCTGTACGGCGTTTCTGGTGTCGCGGGTGTTTCCTTATGAGCCAGAGATCCGGCGGATGATTCTAGGTGTGAAGGAGCTGCCTGTGGCGCAGCAGGACTTCTTGGTTGGGTGAATTGGATTGCACCCTCTACACCAACAGAGGGAACCAAACGGGAGCTACCGGTGCTTGAATGGACTCAGGGATCAAGCCCTGCAATGCGGAGAAACTGATGCGGAGAAACTCATACAATGTGGTCTTGCTGACATCGATTATGGTCGCTGGCTGCGCCGATGTGAAAGAGACAGCGGCTCCCGTCTCACCCAGGACGGTCCAGCTCGTTGAGCTTGGACCGCTAGAAGTGAGAGGGCACGCTGCAATATCAGATCGAGAATTTGAAGTCGAGGGATTCTCTGATCCCTTGACTGCTCAGGTCTGGTCCTCGCGCAGGTTCGACAGCCCAGAGCTGCAGTCCTTCCTACTCACACCAGCTTTGAATGGAGAGAGCTTGCTAAGGGAAAAGTGGTTTCTAACTCAACTGGAAGATGGAGTTCTCAAGCCAATTCAAGTGATCGAGACGCCTTCAAGTGCTCCGTGGATATCGCTGGGCCTAGAAGTTGACTCTGATCAAGATCTGGTTCTAACGCACAATGAGCACCCCAGTCAGCGATGGACACCGCTGGCAAAACTCAGGTTGCCTGAAGAAGTCTCTCTTAGCGAATTCGGGGCAGGCATCTCACTCAAGCACCTCCAAGAAACGTGGGGCATTGGCGGACTTCTTAGGGCGACGGATGACCCGGACGGCATCACGCCTATCTTCCATGCAGATCGAGGATTCAAACTGCTGTCTGCCGGACTGGAGGACTACACACTCGTTTGGGCAATAGCAAGACCGCAGCCCTGGATCACATCCGATGAGCAGATGCAGTTTGGCAAGTGGCTGCTTGCCCGAGGCGAGCCAGGCTTGTGGGAGATCATTCAGGAGTTTGAACACGATCTTCAGGGTGAAGGGATCAAGCCGATTCTCAGGATGGCCGACGACGAGAGTCTTATTCTAGAACGGCTTGAAGCAGGATCTGGTGAAGTGAGCCAGATCGGACGTCTGAGGATTGGCGCGGACGGATCAGAGAACGCCCAAGACGGCGACTCACACACTATCAAAAAGAGCCTGCCCACTTCGCCGACGCCCGGTGACCTTGACTCCCTGATCGGCACCTTGATTGAGAACCGAGCGGAAGGAGTCGGGCTCTGGGGCGTGGCGGCGCGAGGATCCCATCTATTCTCGTGTGGTGACGGCGAGTATGCCGTGACCATGCTCAACCAGGGCTCTGGCATTTCGTACTTGACTTGGGTGGTGTCTAAGCATCTCGAAGAAGGCTGGGAGATAGTCTCAACTGATGGCCCATATGTTCAGCCTCACTGGCCCAATGCAGGTGTCTATATCGCCGAGCAGGATGGATTGAGGGTCACTGCATTTGGTGAGGAAGGGCAAATTGTGGTCCTGCATGAATGTGAATAGGAGAACTTCCACCCCCTCAGCCCCTCTTCCTTCTGAGCGAGGAGGAGGGGGACTAAACAACAGTGTCAGGGCTCGAAGAATGAGAGCGCTGCCCAAACCAAAGCTTCCGATAGCTCTCTTGTTGGATGACATTAGCACTCGAGCAAGGCCCCCTCTCTTAATCTCCCCCTCTTCGCTTTGCTCGAAGGAGAGAGGCCAGAACTAAGAACCTCCACCCCCTAGCCCCCTCCTCCTCTCGAACTGGGAGAAGTGGGAACCAGACCAGACTAGGGACGATGCAAGCCGAGTTCAC
This sequence comes from Fimbriimonadia bacterium, assembly GCA_029824475.1. Classification (GTDB taxonomy): domain Bacteria; phylum Armatimonadota; class Fimbriimonadia; order Fimbriimonadales; family Fimbriimonadaceae; genus JALGXY01. The sequence continues at coordinate 22,331 of JALGYA010000010.1, forward strand.
CGCCCCGTGTCAAAATCTGCGGGAACATGGGCAACGAACTTGGGATCACACCTCGCGGCGAAAACTACAGCCAGTGGTACACAGATCTGGTGCACAAGGCGGAGCTGGCAGACCACTCTGTCGTGCGCGGCTGCATGGTTATCAGACCGCACGGCTACGCGATTTGGGAGCTGATGCAGGGCGCTTTGGACAACATGTTTAAAGAGACCGGGCATGTCAACGCGTACTTCCCGATGTTCATCCCCAAGTCCTTCTTGAGCAAGGAGGCTGAGCACGTCGATGGGTTCGCCAAAGAGTGCGCAGTTGTCACTCACCACAGGCTCAAAAACGCTGAGGACGGCTCAGGTGTGATCGTCGATCCTGAGGCGAAGCTTGAAGAAGAATTGGTTATCCGACCGACCTCAGAAACGATCATCTGGAACAGCTACAAAGGCTGGATTCAGAGTTGGCGCGACCTGCCGGTGATGATCAACCAGTGGGCGAACGTCTGCCGCTGGGAGATGCGGCCGCGGCTGTTTCTGCGCACCGCTGAATTCCTCTGGCAGGAAGGCCACACGGCGCACGCTACCTATGATGAAGCCGAAGAAGAGGCGCTGACCATTCTCGGTGTCTACAAGCGCTTCGCAGAAGAGTGGATGTGCGTGCCGGTCATTGACGGCATCAAATCGGAGAACGAGAAGTTCGCCGGCGCTGATCACACCTACACGATCGAGGCCCTCACGCAAGATTTCAAAGCGATCCAGGCCGGGACTTCACACCACCTCGGGCAGAATTTTGCCAAGGCGTTCGATGTCACATTCCAGAGCAAGGAAGGCAAGCTGGAGCATGTCTATGCGACCAGCTGGGGCGTTTCGACAAGGCTCGTCGGCACGCTGATCATGGTCCACAGCGACGACAACGGACTCGTCGCTCCTCCAAAGCTCGCGCCCGTCCAGGCGGTCATCATTCCGATCGGCAGAGGCGAGAAGCTTGAGGCTGTGCTCGATGCTGCTGCCGGCATGGAGAAGGAGATCCGCGCTCAGGGATGGGACGGCGGCATCATCCGCACCAAGATCGACAAGCGCGACAAATCACCCGGATTCAAGTTTAACGACTGGGAGATGAAGGGCGCATGCATCCGCATCGAAATCGGTCCGCGCGACCTGGAGAACGGCAAGTGTGTGCTCGCCTCACGGCTCGGCGGCGAGAAGATTGAGTGCGACATCAAGGACGTCGCCGCGAAGACTGCGGAGATGCTGAGCGAGCTTCAGACTGGGCTGTATAACCAGGCTCTGGCACATCGCGAAGCGAACACAAGCCGTGTTGACACTTGGGACGAATTCAAGGCTGCCTTCGAAGGCGAAAAAGCTGGCGGCTTCATCGTCGCTCACTGGGATGGCACATCTGAGACAGAAGAGCAGATTGCAAACGAGACGAAGGCAACCATTCGATGCATCCCTCGCGAGCCGCTCGATCCTGCAGATGCGGAGCCGGGCAAGTGCATTCTCACCGGCAAGCCTTCAACCCAGCGCGTCGTGTTTGCGAAGGCTTATTGATGCGCTGCGAGTGGGCTCCCGACGGCTTGATGGCTGAGTACCACGACACGGAGTGGGGCCGACCGATCTTTGATGATCAGCAGCTTTTTGAGATGCTGACGCTCGAGGGCGCGCAGGCAGGGCTCAGCTGGGACACGGTGCTCAAGCGGCGCGAAGGCTACCGCCGCTGCTTCCTCGGTTTTGACATAGAGAAGGTCAGCAAACTGACGCCTAAGGATGTTGATGACATCCTGCTTGACGAAGGTGTTATTCGACACCGAGGCAAGATCGAATCGACCATCACTAACGCTCAAGCCGTACAACTAATGGCTAAGCAGCACGACTCATTCGCGAAGTTTCTTTGGTCTTTTGTAGACTTCAAACCGATCATCGCCAAGGTGGACAGCCTGAAGCAGATTCCGGCTGAAACGGCGGAATCGAAGGCGATGAGCAAGGCTCTCAAGAAGGCAGGATTCAAGTTCTGTGGTCCGACCATCTGCTACGCATTCATGCAGGCTGCCGGCATGGTCAACGACCATGTCCGAGGATGCCCGCAGAGGCAGGAATGCCTCGACGCCTGGGAATCTGCTCAGCGTCCGTTCTAAAGACCAGCTGGCCTGTTGGCGGCGATGCAGCCTTTTGCCCAATTATCAGATTCGGAAAGCCGCTGGTAGAGCGTCAGCTGCACCATCGCTCGGACCTTATTCAGGTCCTCCGGATCATCCGGCCCAAGCTGGAAATAGTTGTCGCCGCGCAGGTAGTCCGTAAGGAACCGAATTCCCAGCTCCATCGAAATCACTTTGACTGAATCGGCCATCAGGTCCACCTCTTCACCCGTAACCTCCGTTGCAGTGGAGAGGAAGCCCTTTGCTACATTTTCGTAAACTTGCTTGTCGACTTGGACCTTATCAAGATCGCGCTCTTTCTCTCCCGCTACGTTGCATAGGGAGCGCATCATGTCGCCCCAGTCAGCGAGCCATGTGTACGGCATGATCGTGTCCAGATCGACGAGCGAAGTGACGTTTCCGGTGTCGCGGCAAAACAGGAAGTTTTCGATTTTTGTATCGCCATGGATTGCGCTGCGCCTGATCAGTCCCGACTCGACCGCCTCACCAAGTGATAATGCAAACTTCTCTTGGTCAAGTGCAAGGTTTATGAACGGCGTTAGATCGGGATCTTCCCGCCGTCGGGCAGCCTCCCTTTCATCAATCACAACGAGATACTGATCCTGAGTCGACTCGCGCAGCTCGTCGTCTTTGGGCAGCACATCTTTTGCATCGTCAAGGGATCGGCATTCACGAAGAGTTGCGTGCAGCTGGCTGTAATATCCCTGCGTATCTCTGTAGCCAGGAAGCGAGCTGCGTAGACCGTCAAGCTTCATGCCTGAGGTGAAATCAGAGTTGAGCGCGAGCCCACGGCCCATCTCCTGAGCGAGATGCATTCGCTGCTCATCGGTTGGGACCTCCGCTAGACTCTTGCAGGTGATCGTGTCTGGGATCATCACCATCAGCCGCCAGACTGAAGCCTTCTCCGGTGTAGACAGATCGAGCATCTTCTCGCCGTCCACAGTCTCCATCAACGTGATCGGTTTCCAGATCGTCCAGCTGGGAGCTTTGCCGCTTTCGAGGTGTCTGTGCTGCGTTTCGATCCACTCGATCATCGCCCGCATTACACGACGTGGTTTCTTGAAAACATCTGAGTTGATCTTCTGCAGCAGGAACTCGGTTCCAGTCTCGTCAACAACAAGATAGGTGTGGTTGATGTTGCCCTTTTTGGCGAACTCTTCGACCTTTGCAACTGGTGGGATTGAGAAGTGCTCTGCCACCCAAAGGATGTCTTCATACGAAGATTCCTGTGGATGACCGCACAGCCGTTTGAGCCGCGCAGCGCGATCCGCCGATGACACCCTTTGCCCACTCATCGCCGCTTATTGTACCAAGAGAGTGGAAAACCTGTACTAATCAGGTTCAATTTGCCCGGGTCAATAGCCTAGTTCAACGTCAACCTGATTCGTGGACCGACCGGACGCGATGATTTCCAGCAGATTTGCGAGGTGGGTCATCCGCATCTCTCCGTTCTCTGTAGATGCGCCGCCGACATGAGGCGACATGACTACATTATCGAGTGAAGCAAAGTCAAAACGGCTCGGCTGAGTCGATGATTTGGCCTTGTCAGACTTGGGATAGTTCCACCAGACATCGAGGCCAGCACCACCCAGTCGGCCCTCCTGCAAAGCCGTAAACAGGGCCTCTTCGTCGATCACGTCTCCGCGAGCGATATTGATGACCATTGCGCCGGGCCTCATGGCTGCTATGACGTCTGAGCTGAGCAGCCCTCGGGTCTCCTCTGTGAGAGGGCAGGCGAGCAAAACAACGTCAGCCTTGGGCAGGATCTGCGACAGCCCTGTTGGGGCGTAGATTGAGACATCCCCATCAAAACTCTGGCGTGCAACTCGCTTAGTGGCGTCGACATCCATGCCAAGTCCAACACATGCCCTTGCGATTCGCCGCCCGATTTCGCCGTATCCGATCACCAGGGCCCTCTTCCCTTCCAGTCGGACAGCGTTTGAGCCAGCGTATCGAGATGACCAGTCCCCCTTCCTGAGGGCTTGATCCAGCTGCGTTGTCCGCTTGGCACAAGCCATGAGCAGAGCGATCGCCTTCTCAGCCGTCGCAGCGCCGTTGTGGTGCAGGTTGTGAACTTTGATATCCGGCCAGGCCGCCATCAGCTCCTTCGTAACGGCTGGAACTCCGGCAAAAGGGATCACCAGCGACGTAAGGGACGGCATTGCCTCAAGCTGTTCTTGGCTCGGCCTGCCACAGACCAAGACCTCAGCCTCAGGTTCCAGATCAGGGCCGAAGGAGAACTGGATATCAGGAGCTGAGCGAACGAGCAGATCGACCAAATCCTCACTCGGGCGGTCAGCTAGATGGACCTTCATGCCCGAAAGTATGACCAAGCCAGGGAATCGATGCACGCGCAGGTATCCTCGCGCCGATGTCCAACGGAAGCCTCCTGGACGTGCCGATCGGGCCGAATGCACCTGAAGAATTCAACGTTGTTGTTGAGATTCCCCGATTCAGCACGAACAAATATGAGCTCGACGAGGAGCTGGGATTGATGCGGCTGGACCGTGTCCTCTACTCGCCGCTGTTCTATCCGCTGGACTACGGCTACATCCCTCAGACCCGCTACTTAGATGGCGACCCTGTGGATGTGCTCATCCTGGTGGAGCACCCCACTTATCCCGGAATCATCGTCGACTGCAAGCCTGTCGGCGTCCTTGAAATGAAGGACGGGGGCGATCCGGACGAAAAGATCCTCTGCGTAGCCAGCAAGGACCCGCGGTACGGCGGACGCAGGACGCTAAACGAAGTCAACCAGCACACTCTGGATGAGATCGTCCATTTCTTTGA
>JALGYA010000169.1 GCA_029824475.1 Fimbriimonadia bacterium
GACGCTGAGCCCGATACGGCCCATGTCGGTCTCGGGAATGCCCTTGGTGACCTTCTTCCAGTCTTCGCCGCCGTTAGTCGTCTTGTAGATCGCGCTGCTCGGTCCGCCGCTTGCCCATCGGTAGGGCCAGCGTCGTCGCTGCCAGGCTGCGCAGATAATGTCGCCGGAGTCTTTCGGGTCCATCACCATGTCGATGATGCCGGTCCACTCGTCGATGTAGAGTACTTTCTCCCAGGTGTCGCCGCCGTCTGTCGTCTTGTAGACGCCGCGCTCCTCGTTGGATCCCCAAAGGTGGCCAAGTGCCGCGACGTAGACCTTATCGGGGTCCTTAGGATCGATCAGAACTTTGGAAATTTGGCGGGTCTCTTTGAGGCCCTTGAAGTCCCAGGTTTTGCCGCCGTCGTCCGACATGTAGACCCCGCCGCCGATGGCGGTGGAGTTGCGGCTTTGCGGCTCGCCGGTTCCGACCCAAACGATGTCAGGGTCTCGTTCGTAAACAGCAACAGCACCGACACTGGCTGTCCCTTCTCGCTGGAACAGCGGCTCCATGGTGATGCCGCCATTCACTGTCTTCCAGACGCCGCCTGAGGCTGTTCCCACGTAGAAAATGCGGGGCTCCTTCTCATAGACCGCGAGGTCGCTGATCCTGCCGCCCATCACGGTGGGACCCATTTCACGGGGTGCGATTGCTGAAAGAAGCGACTCTGTGGGGCTGCTCTGGGCAGAAGAAACGGCCGCACAAAAGGCGACCGCCAAAATCGAAAGACTTCTCATTGTTGAGGATCATACTCCGATCACCGGGCACTTGGTTGCAGCGATTCGATGACATCAAGCGGCAGAGCTCTCCGACTGTCTAAACTACGGCTTATGGACTTCTCGCTCAGCGCAGAGCATGAACTCATCCGCGAAACCGCCTACAAGTTTGGACAGCAGGAGATCGTTCCTGGCATCCGCGAACTCGATCGGGCCCACGAATCTGACCCTTCCACTTTGAAGAAGATGGGGGAGGCTGGGCTGCTGGGTGTCTCGATTCCCGAAGCATACGGCGGCACCGGCACCGACTACATCAGCCTCGGTATCGTGTGCGAGGAGCTTGAGCGTGCAGATACCAGCGCGCGCGTCGTGATGAGCGTCCATAGCGGGCTTCATTCTCTTTCTATTCTTCAGTGGGGGACGGAGGAGCAGAAGCAGCGTTGGCTTCCCTCTCTGGCTTCTGGTGAGGCGCTTGGTGCTTTTGCGCTGACAGAGCCAAACGCGGGTTCTGATGCCGTGAATATCAGTACTCGTGCTGTCCGGGATGGCGATGACTGGATACTGAATGGTGAAAAGACCTGGATCTCCCTGAGCGACTATGCCGACCGATTCCTGGTGATCGCTGTCACCGACCCTGATACGCCGAAGAAGGCGAAGGGAATGTCGGCGTTCATCGTTGATCGTTCTTCCTCTGGTTTTTCTAGCCGCCCGATCAAGGGCAAGCTGGGTGTTCGGGCTGGGAATACCGGCTCGATCTTCTTCGATGATGTCCGCGTGCCTGCCGCTAACATGCTCGGAGGCGAGGGTGATGGGTTCAAAGTGGCCATGTCTGCGCTTGACCACGGCCGGTATACGGTGGCCTCTGGTGCCGTTGGCATCATCCAGGCGTGCCTGGATGCCTGTATTCCTTATAGTAAGGACCGCAAGGTCGCTGGTGAGCCGATCGCTTCAAAGCAGCTCGTCCAGCAGATGATCGCCTCGATGGCACAGGACCGCGAGATCGGCCAGCTGCTGTACTACAAAGTCGGCTGGCTCAAGAATGTCGGGACGCGGTGTACGCGGGAGGTGTCCTTGGCCAAGTGGACGAACTGTGCCGCTGCGTTCGACGCGGCGAACAAGGCCGTGGAGATCCACGGCGCCTACGGCTTCTGCGACGAGTACCCGGTGGAGAGGTATCTCAGGAACTCACGCGGCGCGATGATCTACGAAGGCACGCACGAGATCCACACGATCCTCCAGGCCGAGTACGAACTCGGGCTGCGGGTGGACAAGCCGGTGAAGCCTGGTTTGCCTGCTGTCTAGGTTGTGGCATTGCCACTGATCTATAGCTCTTGACCGCAAAACTTTTGCCCTTATCTGCACAAAACCTGGCAAGATAGAACCACTATGCCTTGTTCCACAGCGCGGTGGGCGTGTTTCGCCGTGACGATGTGTCTGGCGATCCCTGCGACAGCACAAGAAGAAGTAGAGCAGACCTACGGTCACTCCAGCCACGGCTCGGCCTTCGATAAAGGCCTGAGGACCAAGCCCTGGAAGATGGAGGGGATCGGCGAGAGCCACTTCCCCGTCACCACCTCCAACCCCGAGGTCCAAGAGTGGTTCGACCAGGGCAACTCCCTCATGCACAGCTTCTGGTTCGAAGAAGCCGAGCGGTCATTCCGATGGTGCGCCAAGCTCGATCCCGACTGCGCCAGCGCCTACTGGGGCATGGCACGCGTCGGGCTCAACTGGTTCAGCGTCGGCGGAGGAGGCGGCAAGGATTCACGGTTCAAGGACTTCCTGAAAAAGGCTGTCGAACTCAAAGACCAGGCCAGCCCAAGGGAGCAGATGTTCATCCAGGCTTGGGCAGACGTCTTCCTCCCCGAGAAGCTGAGCAAGCGCTCAAGAGTGATGGTCGATGCCCTCCAGGGGATCGTCGACGCCTATCCAGACGACATCGAAGCCAAGGCGCTTCTCTGCCTCTATTCCATCAATGTCGGCGACCCTGAAGACAACGAGCGCCGCATCAAAGAGGTCTTCGCAGAGCACCCCGATCATCCCGGTGCCCATCACTATCTGATCCACAACTGGGACGGCCGTGACCCCATCCGCGCCCTCAAGAGCTGCGAAGAATACGGCGAAGACGTCCCCGGCATCGGCCACGCCAACCACATGCCCGGCCACGTCTACAGCAAGATCGGCATGTGGAAGGAAGCCGCCATGGCGATGGACGCTGCCACCCGCGTCGAGCACAAATACATGCTGGAGCGCATGAAGCTCCCATTCGAAACCTGGAACTTCGCGCACAACCGCAACTACCTCTGCTACATCCAAGAGCACCTGGGTCAAGCCGATGCCGCGATAGCTGGAGCGAGGGACCTGCTGAATGCTCCCCTCGATCCGGATGACAACCAGGACGGCGGATTCGGCCCCCACGGACAGGGCCGCGTGGCTCTCATCAGGGCCCTTATTAGGTTCGAAAGATGGGAGGAGATCCTTGAAGAAGGCTCGATCCCCTGGATTCCTGGGCGTCAAGACAAGCAGCGCATCGGCGTTGAGACACTGGCCCTGCTCGGCCTGGGCCGCACCGCAGAGGCGAGAAAGAAGCTTGACGAAGTGGGCTGGAGAGATGACGGCGCGCCGAATCTGAGCGCAAGCCTCCGCAACGAAGTCTATGCCCGCCTTCTTATGGCTGAAGGCAAGTCATATGACGCTCTCGAACTGATTCAGAAGGACGCCGAGCGTGAAGCAAAGCGATTCGACCGAGGCTCCTCATTGGGTGATCCTCCGGGCACCTCTGCGATGAAGAACCTGACCTACGGTGAGCTTCTCCTTGAGCGAGGCAAGAACCGCGAAGCGATCGACGCATTCCAGATCGCCCTGAAGGGTCTGCCAGGCGAGGCCCTAGCTTACGCTGGCCTCTCCCTTGCGCATCACCGGCTCGGCAACGCTCAGGAGGCTGCCGACAACTTAGGTCACCTGAAGTATCTGTACGAAGATGCAGATGATGAACTGACCGACATCGAGTACCTGGAAGGCCTTGGCATCGAGTCCCCTTCCCTTCCCTGCTCTCCCAAAGAAGAGCGCACTTACACGTCCCACACGCTTGACCACATCGGCCCGCTGAATTGGGCGCCCTTCGCGGCTCCCGACTTCAACCTGCAGAACACCAAGGAAGAGTGGGTGAGCCTAGCGGACTACCGAGGCAAGAACATCATCATGGTTTTCTATCTCAGTGATGAGTGTGTCCACTGCGTGGAGCAGCTTCAACAGATCGTGCTGAAGGAGGGCGAGCTCAATTCGGAGGATACGGTGGTTATCGCTGTCAGCAGCACGACACCAGCAAAGAACCTGGAGTCCCTAGAGCTCATCGACCTGCCTCTGCAGCTGCTATCAGACACAGATCACGAGAATGCCAGGCGATATCAGTCGTACGACGACTTCGAGGACATCGAGCTGCATTCGACGATCCTGATCGACAAAGAGGGCCGGGTTCGCTGGAAACGCACCGGTGGCGATCCATTTATGGGAATCGACTTCCTCTTGAATGAGCTGAGGCGGATCAATCGAGAAGCTCTGCCAGAAGTGTCGATTGACGGCTCCGGCAGCTGATCGAAAGTCATAATTCAGACCATCAACTGATGGCGGATTCTGTGATCCTGAGCGGGAGGTTCTTCGGCAGCAGCCATAAGTGGCTGGCTGGCCGAGGGCTGGTCACAACTCTCACTGCAAACACGCTTGAGGAAGTCTGCCCATTGATCGATAAGGTCGAGGGGCTTGCGGAGAATGGGCACACCTGCATCGGCTTTATCAGCTATGAAGCTGCAGCCGCCTTTGATTCAAAACTGGATGTCCATCCCGGTGGGCACTTGCCTTACGCTTGGTTCCAGTGTTATGAGGGCGTCGAGCCCGTTGAGGCTATCTTCCCAGAGCTGCCCTGCACATCCTGGATTCCGAGCTGCTCAAAGGCAGAGTATAAGCGGGCCATCGCCGCTATCAAGCAGCTTCTGGCCTCAGGCGACACGTACCAGGTGAACCACACTTTTCGTCTCCGAGCAAAGGGGATCAAGGCAGAAGAGTTGATGGGAGCGTTGACCAGCAGGCAGCCCGACTCCTACGGAGCCTTCATCGAGACCGAGGACTTTGCGATCTGCTCAGTGTCTCCCGAGCTCTATCTGAATGTAGACGGTGAAAACCTGGCAATGCAGCCGATGAAAGGCACGCGCCCCCGGGCTGCAGATGACGCCGCACAGCTCGAGGAGCTGGAAAAGAGCACCAAGGACCGCGCCGAAAACCTGATGATCGTCGACATGACCCGCAACGACCTCGGGAAGATCGCCCAGTTCGGATCAGTGCGTGTGACCGATCTCTTCGAGACGGAGACGCACCCGACAGTCCACCAGATGACCTCTAAGGTTCACGCCAAGTCAGACGCCAGTCTGCGCAGGATTCTCAGCGCAGTCTTCCCTGCTGCGTCGATCACTGGTGCGCCCAAAGTCAGGACTATGGAGATCATCAGGCAGCTTGAGCCAGACCCGCGCGGTCTCTATACCGGCTGCATCGGAGTCTGGGGACCTGGCAGAAAGGGGTCCTTCTCGGTTGGGATTCGGACAGCTAGTATAGACAAGCGCGCTAACAGAGCCGAGTACGGGATCGGTTCGGGCATCGTCTGGGATTCAGATGCCGAGGCCGAGTGGAAGGAATCTCACTTGAAGGCCTCCATTCTCTATCCTGACTACGATCTGCTGGAGACGATTCGGTTTGAGCCAGATGAGGGTTTCCTACTGCTCGACCGACACATGGAAAGAATGTCGCGATCCGCGGACGCACTAGGGTTCGACTTCAACCGCGCGGCTGTGCAGAGTGAGCTGAGTAGTCTCTCAAAAACTGAGCCGTGCAAGATTCGCCTTATGCTGAGTCGAGGCGGGAGCATAGCCATTGAAACCGCGGCCCTGACAGCTCTGCCCTCGGCGATGAAGCTGGGTGCTGCACATCACGCTGTGAGATCAGATGATCCTGCTCTGAAGCACAAAACGACCGATCGACAACTCTACATTGATGCCATCAGCGCCCACCCCGACGCCGACGAAGTGATCCTAACGAATGAGCACGATGAAGTCACTGAGGCCTGCAATTACAACCTGATCGCCAAGATTGAGGGCAGGTGGGTCACACCGCCCCTCAGCTGCGGACTGCTGCCAGGCACTATGCGAGAGGAGCTTCTTAGCTCGGGCGAGATCGCAGAGCAGATCATCACCTACGATGCCCTAAGAACGGCAGATCAGATTCAGTTGATCAACTCCGTTAGGGGCAGGATCGACGCAGTGATCCAAGTAAAAGTGGGATAGAAGATGGCGCGCTCGAGAGGATTCGAACCTCCGACCCCCAGCTCCGCAAGCTGGTGCTCTATCCACTGAGCTACGAGCGCGCAGGGGCTCGAATCTTACCACCCCGGCAGCTGATCCTACGGGACCGAGAGAGGCTAAATGTCCGCGTCCAGGAAACTCCGAAGATCTGCCTCGCTGATCCCTGGCTCACCCGGAGCCGAATTGGACAGCTTCCCTTCCAGCATCCACTTCTCAAGCTCGTCCACAAGTTCAAAGACGTGATCGAATGAGTCAGCCACGAAGAGCAGGGGCTGGTAGTGGTCGATCTCGAAGGACTGGTTGATTACCCACTCCAGCTGGATCGGATAACGCTGGACATTCGGTGATTCGATGCAGTGCTCCAGTTCTCCGTGCGAACTCAAGAGACCGCTGCCATACGCCTTCAGACCACCGGCTTTATCACGCATCAGGCCGAACTCGATGGTGAACCAGAAGAAGCGGGCCATAGCGCGGATAATGCATTCAAGCGACCGGAGCTGCTCATCTCTATCTTTGATCTCCTTCGCCATTCTAGCCGCGGTTAGCGCACAGTCCCCAAAACGGACCAGCGTGTCTGCGAAGGCCTTGTCCGTGTGCATCGGCACGTGGCCGGCAATGTCATGGAAGATGTCTGGTTCTGGCAGGTAGTCCAAGTTCGAGGACTTGCGAATCGTGATCGTAGTTGGAAATGCCCGATCCCGTAAACAGGAGAAGAACTTGAAGGCAGGAACGTAGCCAGCGACTGGCTTGGCGCTGAATCCTGTCAGCGGCGACAAGAACTTATTGACATCAGAAAGACGAGGTACTCGGTCAGGATCGAGGCAGAGGTTTTCGATGCCCTTGAGGAAGTGCT
>JALGYA010000170.1 GCA_029824475.1 Fimbriimonadia bacterium
AGCTCCTGCCCAAGCTGGGTGGCGGCCGAGTCGCAGCGCTTGAGATCATGACCGGTACGCCGGCGATCAAGTCACTGATCCGTGAGGGAAAGACTCACCAGATGTACTCGGTGATCGAGACTAACGCAAAGCTTGGCATGGTAACCATGGACAAATCGTTGGCAGAACACAACCGGCAAGGCTCGGTCAGTTTTGAAGAATGTCTCTGCCGAGCGGTCGATGTCGACACGTTCTCGAGACTTGCTCAGAACCCAGCCGCTTAGGCGCTGTGGACGCGGCTGACAACAACGTGTCGGCCGCTCATGGCTTTGGATGGCCGCACGTAGAACGCTGCGTTCTCGTTGGTTGTGCCGTAGTGGATGTCCGCTTCGTCGAGCACGATTGTGCCGACGCCAGCAACCTCAACGTCACACTTCGCTGCAGGACTTCCCATCTCTGCAAATGTGACGAGGCTCTTGTCACCCACGACGTTGATTTCGGGCATGAGGTGAGAATACCAGCCCGTTCCGTTGGACCCACCCTCATGGCCTCAGGCGCAACCTTGTTTTTGGGCGCAGGGTAAACCAGATTGAGAGGCGGCCAGAACCGCCTGGAGATGACAATGGAACTGCTGTCAACCCTAATCGGACTCGCCGGTTTTATCTGCTGGATCATTCTGCTGATCGAAGCGTTCAAGGATTCTGTCCTCAAGGGAATCTTGGGGCTGATCTGCGCCTTCTACATGGTCTACTACGGCTTCGTTGAATCCAAGAACGAGAACAAGGTCTTGATCACGATCATCATGGCGATCGGATTCTACGGCTGGTTCAATATCTTCAGATAAGGTGCTCGCGGAACTCTCCGTTTGAGCCCCGGCATAATGAAGATTAGAAGTGCGCTGAGGTCCAAGACTTGGGCAGAGCACCCCATCCTGGCCCCCCATAGCCCGGGGTGATCTCCACTTACACGGCACCAAAGGCGATGATTACTGATAATCCACTTACGCTGATCTTCACTGAGCTGCTCACCTTGGGCGTGGCTATCGCCACGCTCATGATCGCCTATGAAGCTTGGGATGATGAGTGGTGGAAAGGAATCGCGTGTGCGTTTTTTCCGCCCTATGCGATCTACTACATGCTGGTTGAGCTGAACCACAAGCACAAGAAGGTCTTTGTTTGGGCTTACTTTGGATTGATAGCACTCTTGATCGTGCTCGCGATCGTCGCCGAGTTCGTGACGTTCTAAGCCTCAGCTCTTGCGAGTGCCTGGCTTCGTCACCGGGATCGCTGCCAGCCAATCAGGCATCTCATCCTCAGCCCATGACTCGGCCTCAACCTTGTAGGCCGAGTAGAGCGGGCAGCCGAAATCGAGCGGCTTGCTCGCCCGATCGATCAGAACGCCGACTCCTGCGGGAACCGCACCCCATTGCTTCACAACTTCGATCGTCTCGACAACTGACAGCCCGGTGGTCAGCACGTCGTCCACAACAAGGACTCGTGCCCCTTGAGGCAGCGTCGCGCTTCGGCGGAGCTTCTTGACGCCATCTTCCGACTCGACATAGCGAGCCTGGACTCCCATTTGTCGTGCGGTTTCGTGGGCAATGATGATTCCACCAGTGGTCGGCCCAACCACAAAGTCGATGCCAGCGTCCGCGAAGTTCTCGGCGATTTCCGTGCAGAGGGCGGACAAGGCCGGGGGATGCTCCAGCACCCTGAACTTCTCGAAGTAGATGTCGCTATGTCGGCCCGAGGTGAGCTTGAAATGACCCTTAAGGATCGCTCCGGATTCTTCGAGCAGCTGGTGGAGATCAGCCATGGATCGAGAACGGGCTCATATCCCGCAAGATTTCGTTATTGTCCCCCAGAAGGACGACCTGTGGTGTAACCGTCTCATCGGTCGTCGCAAACGAGGCGATGATGACGCGGTCACCCGGCTCAAAGAAGTGCGCAGCGCCACCGTTCATACCGATGGTTCCGTTCGGGCCGCCAAAAACGTACGTCTCAAGCCGCGACTTGTGGTCCACGGCCCAGACGTGAACGAGCTCGCCATCCACCATTCCTACTGCATCCATCAGATCGCGGCCCACCTCGATTGAACCCACATATTCGGGGTTCGCATAGGTGATCCGTGCGTGATGCAGCTTGGATTTGAGAACCTGTCTAAGCACCATCTTGGGCCTCACTGGCGGAGGGATTCCGCCTGAACCTCGAGGCGATGAAGCCTCCAAGAGTCATGATACCGATGCCCAGCCAGACGAGCCAGACCAAGGGCTTGTAGAAGACCTGAATCGGGATGAACGGATGCACGGCATCGAACTGGAAGAAAGCTGAACCGTCGTCCACGCTTAACTTGTTCATGACGAGCTCCAGGTTCTCGTCAATCTGAACAGGCTCGGGAATCAGCCGCCCATCCGTGATAGCCACGGCGGGGAACAGGGTTTCAGGCTCTTCGCCATCCCGGATCAGCTCAACCTCAGCAATGAACTTGGCACCTTCGCTGCCCATGTTGCCTTCCATCGTGTAGCCGATGTAGCGGATGCTGAAGCCTCGGTCCGTGTTGTTTGCCACGCCATCTTTAGGCAGCCGAATCTCTTCATACAGCTGCTTTTCGATCTCACCAGTCGCTAGGTAGAGGTCGAAGAGCGGGCCGCGGCGGATGCCGGGCCACTTGATCGACTGCAGTGGTTGGTCTGGTCGGAAGATGTAGTAGAGCCCCGGGGTGATGACGTCAGTCTTGCCGCGCTTGGTGGTCTCTATCAGCACCTCGTTGTTGCGCTGTGCAAAGTCCTCAGTTGGACCTTTGTAGGTCATCGTGTAGCCAAAGGCTGTGCCAGGCTCAGCAAGGCTCGCGGTCGTGAACACCGTCTGCTCAAGTCCGCGCGAGCAGATGAGCCCGATCATTGTGAAGGCGAGGCCAATGTGCGCCAATTCGCCGCCGATTCCGCGTTTGGATCTCGGAAGCATCTCTACGATCTTCCAGAGGTTTGAGGTCAAGGCAAAGAGCGCGAATGATGTAACGAAGACCGTCCAGCCGGCTCGGTTGACAACCCAGCCAGTCATCAGAGTCAGTTTTGCCTCCGGGTCGGCTGCAAGTCCTCCAGGGCCCCACTTCGACCAGATGAGCAGACAGCCCGTCAAGAAGATTGCTGTGGCCAGCGGATTTGCGATCCTGATCCAAACCTCCTTCAGGCTGATCTTCTTCCAGGACAAGTGTGGCGCGATCGCCATCGCCAGCATGATCGGGATATACAGCCAGAACATGTTCTGGTTGTACGTGGTCTCGACCACCGCCTTCGGCTTCTCACCGCTTAGCGCTTGGATCAGCGGAACGCTCATGCCGAACGCGGCACCAAAGCTCAAGCCGACCATCAGCCATACCCCGGCCGTGTAGAACGCTTTGCGGCCCCAGGCGCCAGCTGTATCGTCAGTCTTGGAGCCATCCCGGTTGACCAGCCATGCACGAACGATCATCACGACCGTCCCCAGCAGTGTCACGCCGAGCATCCCTTGCAGGATTTTCAAAGCAGTGCTGTCCATCTGGGCGAAGCTGTGGACGCTCGAGTCATCGAGAAGCCCCGATCGCGTCATGAACGTGCCGTACATGAAGAGCAGAAACGGCAGGGCGGCCAATGCGACATTCGCCACTCGCCAGCCCCGTTTCGCCTGCTGAATGAAAATCCCGTGCACCAGGGCAACGGCCAGACACCAAGGAACAAAACTGGAATTCTCAACCGGATCCCAGGCCCAGAATCCGCCCCAACCGAGCGTCTCGTAGGCCCAGAGGCCACCCATGCAGAGCCCGATGCCCAACAGTGCAACAGTAAGCAGCGCCCAGGGTCGAACCGCTTTTATCCAGCCATCGAGGTCCTGCGAAAGCACGCCTGATGCGGCAAAAGCGAAGAGCCCTGTGAGCGCGCCAAACGCTGCAAAGATGACTGGCGGGTGGATCACCATCCAGTAGTTGAGAAGCACAGGTGACATGCCTGAGCCTTCGAACGGCATCATCGTTTTGCCGCCCTCAATAAGGGTGAACGGACTCTCAAAAGCGAGAATCGCTGTCATGCCTGCCAGGAGCAGGCCGCTTACGAGGCCCTGCCACCTGAGAAGACCGCCTGTGCGGCGCATCATGAGGGCGCAGAAAAGCGCTGACATCAGAGTCCACAGGAGAATTGAGCCCTCCTGTCCTGACCAGATTCCAGAGATCTTGTAGACGAATTCGTAGTCCGTCTTTGCGTGCCCCCAGACGTACTCGTACTGGAACTGATTGGTGAGAAAGAGGGTCGCCAGCGATGCGAACGCAGCGCCGATACCGCCGAGGCCGGTCCAAAGGGCAGGCTGAATCCATCGCTTAGCCTGAGGAGATTTGTCGCCGATCAGCCCTAGCAGGGCTGAGACAACAAACATGCCCAGGGCCCACCAAATGAAGGCTTGGCCGAGCGTACCGATGAGCAGACCCCAACCAGGCGGCTGGGGGATATCTGCGGGATTCATTGCGCGGGCTGCTCGTCCTCATACGTGCTTTCGTACTTGGACGGGCACTTGACAATCAGATCTTCGGCTTCAAAGACTTCGCCTTGCACCATGCCGATCGCGACAATCTTGTCGCTCTCTTCCATGCTGTTTGGCTTGGCTCCGGAATAGACAACCTTGACTTGGTCTCCTGCCTCGTCAACCAGCTCGAAGAGAAGCTCTTGAGACGCGACGTTATGAGAGATTGAATTCTCAACGAGTACACCGACGACGTGGACCCGCGCGCCTGTCTTGGCCTTTGCCTCAGCGATTGAGACATAGGGGCTTGAGTTCGTGAGGAAGGAGAACGCCAACGCTCCCAATCCGAGAACTGCAGTGATACCCAGCACGATTTGCCCTGGCTTCATGCGTCTATTCTATCTTGTCTTTTGTAAAGCGAGTAGTGCGCTCGGCGGGAACTTTCAGCCGCTCCGGGACCTTGAATGGGTCGCAGGCTTACGGGCGCACCCCAGATTGGGATAAAATCCGCTCCCGTGTCCGCGTCCTGCGGAGGAGTTGCTGAGTGAAGGTTATTGCAAGAATTGGAATGATGATGGTGGCCGTGGCCGCTGCTTGTGCCGTGATGGCACAGAAGCCCACCGCTGAACAGATGGGCGCGTACGCGGACCGTGAGGACTTCACGTTCCTGCACTACGAGTCGAAACTCGGCTCGACACGCCTTATCGATGGCGAAGGCCGCGTGGAGATGACATTCACCGGCACGCTGCTCATCTCCAAGCTGGATGGCGAGCACACGATCACCGGCGACTACCGTAAGGAATTTGAAGGCGACGGCCGCGTTGTCTACACCGGCACCGCCAAACTTGTGCTCTCAGGCAAGTTCCGCGCGATTCAGTGGTTCGGTCGCGATATGAAGGCCATCTGGTACGGCAAGGGCGTGGCACGTCTCGTTGGCGAGTTCGACAAGAACATGGAGACCGGGTTCTACTGGTACACCGATAAGGATGTCCAGTTCCCCTGGTACGCAACGTCGATCACGACCGTTGTGCTCCCTCCCTATCTGCCCGGCATTAATAAGCGTAATCCTGTCAGGCGTGGCGACTCCAAGGCCGGCGAAGCCACAACCGGCGGCGGCGACGACAAGAAGCAGAACTAGTGCTCAGCCAGACGTTTCGCCATGTCCCCGGCCTTGGTGGCCTGACGGAGCGAAGCCTCTGGCAGCAGGGCTGCACCTCGTGGCAGACCTATCTGGACAACCCAAAAGAATTCAGGACTGGCAAAGTCTCGCAGGACGAGATGCGTCAGTACCTGGAATCCTCTGTTCAGGCGCTTGACGAGAAGAATCACCAGTACTTCAACAAGGTCCTCGGCGCCAAGAACACTTGGCGTGCGTGGCCTGAGTTCAAGGACACAGCCGTCTATCTCGACATCGAAACCGATGGCGGCCAGAGCGGTGAGTCGATCACGATGGTCGGGCTGTACGACGGCAAAGAGTTCTCCTGTCTCGTCAAAGACGACAACCTTGGGTCGTTTCCCGACGTCATCTCCAACTACGGGATGATCATCACGTTCTTTGGAGCGGGATTTGACATCCCGATGCTGAAGAAGGGCTTCCCGTCTGTCAGGTTTGATCAGATCCACATTGACCTCTGTTTCGCCCTGAAGCAGGTTGGCATCCGTGGCGGTCTGAAGAAGATCGAGAAGCAGATGGGGATCGCTCGATCTGATGAGACCGACGGGTTAAGTGGGCTTGATGCGATCTACCTCTGGCGGAGATTCCTGAGAGGCGAAGATGAGGCGCTCAAGACGCTGATCGCTTACAACGAGGAAGACGTCGTCAACCTAGAGGTTCTGGCGCAGATCGCCTACGATAGGCTCAAGGCGACAGAACTCCGCAGCGCGGACATTTCCGTGCGAGATTTCGGGCTCTTCGCTCCTAAAGACTAGCCCGCGAAGGATTCGGCGACCTTGGTGAACCCCGCGAAGGCAACAGCGAGTTCAGCATCTCCCACATCGTTGTGCAGCACGGCTCTCAACCTGTTGTGATCCATCGGGAGTGTTCGCACACCGTGCTTCTCCAGCTCATCCATCCATTCGGCTGCCGACCGATCTGTCTTCATGATCAGGATGTTTGTGGCCGCAGGCTCAGGGTTGAGCCCTGGCAGACTTTCACAGTGCGACGAGAGGGCTTGCGTCCGCTCATGATCCTCTGACAGCCGCTTCGACATCATCTCGATGCTCACGATCCCGCAGGCTGCGAGAATTCCCGCCTGTCTGAGGCCGCCGCCAAATCGCTTCTTCCAATAAGCAGCTTCAGCGATGAAGTCCTTTGTGCCGCAGACCAGAGACCCAATGGGTGATGCCAGGCCCTTGCTGAGGCAGAAGCTGATGCTGTCTGCGTGCTGAGCAATCTCGGCCACTGGCTCATTGAGAGCGGCGGCTGCATTGAACACCCTCGCTCCGTCGATGTGAATCGGGACCC
>JALGYA010000171.1 GCA_029824475.1 Fimbriimonadia bacterium
TCGCCAGAGTAGCTGGCAGCATACAGCCTGCCGCTTGGTGAAGCTGCCAGATGCTGGGAATACTGGAACTGTGCGACATTGCCGGCGCCGTCTGCATGCGCGTTGGTGCTGTCACCTGCGAGAAGTGCCACATGCCAGCTTGCGCTGTCAAGCGGATTCCCGCCAGGGTCGAGAGTGATCTGCTTCACCTGGTAGTTCTGGCTGTCCATCACGAAGATGGCGCCGTTGGCGGCGTCCACGCCGCGGACCAGCTTGAAGCGCGCTGAATCACCGGCTCCGTTGACGTTGCCGGAAGTGCCGGCTACGCCAGCAATGGTGAAGACCTGACCGCCCGGCAAAGCAACACCACTTACAGCGTGCTTGGTGCCTATGAGCAGGTACTCAGTGCCCTGAATGAGGACCGCGTCGATGTCGGCAACGGTTGTGAGGCCACTGGAGACCAGCGTCGAAACGACTGGCGTGCCGAGCGGATCTGCAATCTTGCGCACACGGCTCGTATTGCCGTCTGTGACGTAGATGTTTCCTAGGGAGTCTACGGTGACCCCATCTGGGCGGTCGAAAGTTGCAGAAGCGCCAGGTCCATCTGCGGAACCAGCCGTTCCGGTTCCGGCGATGACTGTTCGTCCGCCCGAAGTCATGCTCGTCAGCGAGATGACGTTTCCGCCATTCTCGGCTACAACCAGCTTATCGGTGCCCGGAAGGACTGCAACACCCGCTGGGCCATTGAAGCCGCTGGCAAGCTGCGCGGTCGCTCCGCCGACCATCTTGTGGACCTGGCCGCTCGTCTTGCCGCTGAAGTAGACATTTCCATCCGAATCCGTGTCCACGCCGTACGGGCGGGTGGGAGTCGCTGGGGTTGAAACTACCGTGTCAGCAGAATGGTCTGTGCCGAGCGCGCCGAGGTTGGCAAAATCGCTCAGCACAACCCGGAAAGTGCCGTTGGCTCCAATGACCCTCTCAGTGTTGTTCGTCAGAGTCACTTTGATTCCACGGACCGTCAGCTCGCCAACGTCGTTGAGCACCCTTGAGCTCGTCACGCCTACAGCGTTGCCAGTGAACAGTGCCCTGCCTCCCGCATTGTCCAGCGGCGTCACCACAACGCTGCCCGAACCAAGGTCCACCCGAATTTTCGCCGTCCCGACAGCCTCCCGAGTTCCTCCGGCATCACCTCCGCCAGTTGAGACAGTGGATACGGCTCCGCCGCATCCAGCAAGGAAAGCAGCCGCACAGACTGCCGAAAGAAGTGACCTCGAAAGCATCATTTCAGACTCACCTATCCTAAATATATCAGATATCCGGCTGGAGGTGCTGGAAGGGCCCGCTGGATACATCCTACGGGCCCTTCGAGGATCGACTGTAACGATCAGCGGGCTGCGTCGTCGATGATCCTGCTCACCCGAGCGATGCCGTACTGCACCGCGGTGTAAAGATCACCTGACGGAGTGACCGTCAGACCATACGCATAGGAGCCATAGAATGACGAGCCAAGGCCATCTCGATAGGGAGTTGTTCCACCATCCGCAACGGTCTTCGTTCCGCCGGTGGCAATCGAAACACGGCGTATGGCCTGGAGGCTCGGATCCGAGACATACAGGTAGCCAGCGTTGTCTGCCGCGATCCCCCACGGCCAATTGAAGCCGCTGTTGGCCCCGGAAGCAGCGTCGGTGTGCGTGGTCGCCCCGCTCCCAGACAGGGTTGTAACAACACCATTCGGGGTCACTCGCCGAATTCTGTTGTTGCGTCTATCGACTACATACAAGTTGCCATCTGCGCCCAACGCAATTCCGATCGGCTCATCAAACCTGGCTCCGGAGCCAGACGAATCTACGTATCCATTGGTGGATGATGTCGCACTGGACCCAGCAACGAGCGAAACATTCCAATGCAGCGGGTTGTTAGGATCGGCCCCGACAAGACGCAGCGCGCGAATTTTGTCATAGGCAAAATCCGCCAGGTAGAGCACCTTGTCCTCTTCGAGCATTGCCAGCCCGAGAGGAATATAGAACTGGGCAACTGTTCCATCTCCGTTGACATAGCCTCCGGTGCCTGTGCCAGCGATCACCCTGACAATCCAATTTTGGGGAAGCGTCCTGTCCGCCCAAGTGCTGGCAAGGCTGACTCGCACAACAACGTTGGCAACCTCATCCGTCACGTAAACCACCGTGCCAGCTTCATTGACGGCTATCCCTCTCGGATAAGAGAAGGACACTAGATCACCAGTTGTGTTTGTTGGAACACCATATCGCGAAATGTCCCCGGCGATCGTGTGAACCATGCCATCAGGTGTCAGCATGCGGAGCGAAGAATTGCCAGTATCCGAAAAGAAGACTGTCCCATCCGCCGCTGTGTCCATGAATGCGGGGAAGCTGATTCCGGCTAGTGGCCCAGGTCCATCTTGCCTGCCAGCACGAATCGGGCTGCCCGCAACGAGCCGTGTGTATACGTTCGGAGATCCAGCGTAAGGTGCGCCAGTTGTCAGGACCGCATCAAGCGCGGCCAACGAATCCGTCTCGGACTCGACAGCCATCACGAACTCAAATGCAGCTACGTCTTCAGGAATGAGGAAGTCCCACTGACCCAATTGGTAGGAGTCGCTTGGCGCGATTCCTCCTTGGGGTGAGTACGAAAAGTAGGGACGCGGTTCAGTGCCGTCACTGTAATATCTGGTTGAATTTGAAACCGTTACCCGCTCTGCACTTCCCGATCCGCTGCTGCCCAGGAAGGGCAGGACGGAGCTGGTGCTCTCAATCTGCCTGATTGCATCGCCAGAGTAGCTCGCCACAAAGAGCCTGCCGCTCGGAGAGGCAGCAATGTGCTGCGAGTACTGGAACTGCGCGACATTGCCGGCGCCGTCTGCATGCGCGTTGGTGCTGTCTCCTGCCAGCAGGGCCACATGCCAGCTTGCGCTGTCCATTGGGTTTCCGCCAGGATCGAGTGTAATCTGCTTGACCTGGTAGTTCTGTGCGTCCATCACGAAGAGGGCGCCGTTGGCGGCATCCACGCCTCTCACAAGCTTGAATCTGGCTGAATCACCAGCCCCATTTACGTTGCCGGATGTTCCAGCTATGCCAGCGATTGTGAAGACCTGACCGCCAGGCAAGGCCACGCCGGTGACGGCATGCTTCGTCGCAACGACGAGGTATTCAGTTCCCTGGATGAGAACTGCGTCTATGTCGGCGACAGTTGTCAGGCCACTCGAGACCAGAGTCGAAACGACGGGAGTTCCGAGAGGATCAGAAATCATGCGAACCCGGCTCGTATTGCCGTCCGTGACATAGATGTTCCCCAGTGAATCGACCGTCACTCCATCAGGCCGGTCGAATGTGGCCGAAGCGCCGGGGCCGTCTGCAGAACCCGCCGTGCCGGTGCCTGCGATAACGGTGCGTCCGCCTGAAGTCAGGCTGCTCAAAGATATGACGTTCCCGGCGTTCTCGGCCACCACTAGCTTGTCAGTGCCTGGAATGACTGCAACACCAGCCGGGCCGTTGAAGCCGCTGGCCAGCTGAGCTGTCACACCACCAACCATCTTGTGAACCTGGCCGCTGCTCTTTCCGCTGAAGTAGACGTTTCCGTCTGAGTCTGTGTCAACGCCGTACGGGCGAGACGGAGTGGACGGTGTTGAGACTTCGGTGTCCGCTGAGTAGTCCGTGGAGAGGCCGCCAAGATTGGCAAAATCGCTCAAAACCACACGGAATGAACCGTTCGCTCCAATCGGCTCTGCAGTGTTGTTGGTGAGCGTCACTTCAATGGAGCGGCGAGTCAGTTCGCCGACGTCATTCAGGACCCTCGATGACGAGACACCCACGGCATTACCAGTGAACATGGCCCTGTTCCCCACGTTGTCCAGCGGCGTCACGACCACGCTGCCCGAACCAAGATCAACCCGAATCTTCGCGGTCCCCACAGCCTCCCGGGTCCCACCGGTCCCTCCGGTGTCACCTCCTCCTGTTGAGACTGTGGATACGGATCCACCGCATCCCCCAAGAAAGACAGCCGCGCAGGCTGTCCAAAGAAGTGACCTTGAGCTTGTCATTTCAGACCTACCTATCCGAAATATATCAGATTTTCACGAATCTAACAAGAAAAGAGCCCGCAGGACAGGTCCTGCGGGCTCATCCTCACAGTTGCTCGGTGTATCAGCGGGCTGCGTCGTCAATAATCCTCGACATGCGGATCAATCCGCCAACGGTCGTCACGACGACGCTGCCCGTAGGCTCAACGCACAAGCCGTATATTCCTGGGCATGTAAATGTCGCCCCAGTGCTGTGCCAGTAGGGACCAGATCCCCCATTTGCAACAGTCCTTGTTCCCCCAAATGGGGTCGAGACTCGCCGGACAGCGACGCCATAGAAGTCAGTCACGTATAAGAAGCCTGAACTGTCTATGTCGATGCCATCTGGAAACTCAAACCGAGCATTTCCACCAAATTCAGCATCCACATGGCCAGAGACTCCATCCCCCGCTAGGGTCGAAACCTGCCCTGATGGGCTGATTGCTCGGATTGCAGAGTTGTTCGCATCTGTCACGTAGATCGTTCCGTCTGGCCCGACGGCAAGATCTCTCGGCCCATCGAAGCGGGCACCCGTGATGTAGCCATCTACAAATCCAGCCGTTGAAGAGACACCGAGCGCACCGGCCAGGAGGTCCACATGCCAATCGGAGGCGAGACTGGGATCACTGCCGGATCTTGTCATGACTCTGATCTTGTTGTAATTGAAATCGCAAAGATAGAGCGTCCTGTCGTCATCGGCGATGACGATGCCGGCAGGAGCATTGAATTGCGCCGTATCTCCAGGGCCATTTACGTGGCCTCCAACTCCTGTTCCTGCGATGATCCGCACGTCCCAGTTGGATGCCTCAGCTCTGTCAGCTCCAGGGCTGATCAAGCTCAGACGGAGAACAACATTCGCAATATAGTCGGTCACATAGAGAATCGTGCCGGCGCCGTTTACGGCAATGCCGAACGGGTTCCTCAGATAAACGAGGTCTCCTGTCGTATTGGTGGGATCGCCGTATCTCGATGGATGGCCGGCAATGGTCGACACGTGCCCATCAGGACTCATCATACGGATCATGTTCGAGCCCCAGTCAGCAACAAAGAGCGTGCCATCGTCTGCCACATCTACGCCGATTGGACTGGCGAATCGCGACGAGGGACCAGTGCCATCGACATATCCAGTTTCGTGTGCTGAACCCGCAATCAGGCGTATGAATACGCTGTCTGAGCCGGCATAGGGTGCGGCGGTCGTCATCACTGCATCGAGAGCTGCAGGCAGTTCAGTCGATGCTTCCACAGCCATTAGGAACGTGAAGGCTGCGATGTTCTCTGGGATCACAAATCCCCACTGAGTGAGCTCAAACGACGCTCCGGGAGCGATTCCACCCGCAACGTGGTAATCGAAATAGGGCTTCGTCACTCGGCCGTCACTGTAGTGACCTGAAGCATTCGATACCTTGACCATATCTGTGCCAAAGTCTCCTCCGCTGCCCAAGAATGGCAGATAAGATTCCTGGCTGACGATCTGCCGGATAGCATCCCCTGAGTAGCTCGCAGCGTAGAGGCGGCCGCTGGGGGAGGCTGAAAGGTGCTGAGAGTACTGGAACTGCGCCAAATATCCTGGCCCGTCCGCGAACGCGTTGGTGCCGTCTCCTGCAAGGAGTGCTACATGCCAGTCCGCAGAGTTCATCGGATTGCCGGAAGGCTTGAGTGTGATCTGCTTCACCTGGTAGTTCTGGCTGTCCATGACGAAGATACCGCCGTTTACAGAATCGACGCCTCTGACCAGCTTGAATCTGGCTGAATCGCCAATCCCGTTTACATTGCCAGAAGTGCCCATCGTGCCGGCAATTGTGAAGACCTGGCCACCAGGGAGGCTGACACCTGTGACAGCGTGCTTAGTGGCTGCAATGAGGTACTCGGAGCCCTTGATCTGCATGGCGTCAATATCAGCGATTGTCGTGAGTCCGCTGGCAACGAGCGTGCTGACGATCGGACTGCCGAGAGGGTCTGAGATCACGCGGATACGACTGGTCCCTGCATCGCTGACGTAGATATTGCCCAGAGAGTCAACGGTCACTCCGTCTGGGTTTGAGAAAGTCGCAGATGCTCCTGGACCATCACCCGACCCAGCGGCACCCGTGCCCGCGATGACAGTCCGGCCACCTGATGTCCTGCTCGTGAGGGAGATGACGTTCCCCGTCCCCTCAGCCACCGCGATCAAGTCTGTGCCTGGAAGAACAGCAAGGCCGGTAGGCCCGTTGAATCCTGACGCTAGAACAGCCGCCGAGCCACTTATCATCTTGTAGATTTGACCGGTGGTCTTTCCACTAAAGTAGACGTCGCCCGGGCTGTCTGTTTCAACTCCGTAAGGCCGGGTTACGCTGGCTGGTGTAGACACGGTAGTCACTGTAGAATAGTCACTCCACAGGCCGTCCCAATTTGCGAAATCGTCAAGCACAACACGCAGAGTGCCGTCCGCCCCGATCGGCTCCGCCGTATTGTTTGTGAGGGTGACCTTGATGGCCCTGCGAGTGAGCTCTCCGCTGTCATTCAGAACATCTGAGGACGAGACGCTTACCGCACTGCCGGTAAAAATGGCCCGCCCCTCCGGGTCGCTGACCATAGGGGTGACAATCACCTTCCCCGAACCAAGATCGACACGAAACTGGGCCGTGCCAACTGCATCTGGGGCGCTTCCGGTGTCGCCTCCACCACTTGAGACTGGGGATACGGAGCCTCCGCATCCAGCTACGACGACAGCCGCGCAGGCTGCCCACAGAAGCGACCTAGACAACACCATTTTCAGACTTACCTATCCGAAATATATCAGATATCTGAAAAACGCGTCGAAGAGGAGCCCGCAGGAGGTTTCCTGCGGGCTGTCTCCTACTATCCAGCAGATCAGCCAGTAGACACAACAGCACTTCCTGAAGGCTCGACACATACGGCGAGGATGCTCGTGTTTGAGAACTCAGACCCAAGCCCATCGATGTATGCTCCTGAGCCTCCACCGGCAACAGTCCGCGATTCACCCGTCGCAGTCGAGATTCGTCGGATGGCGCTGTAGGATTGGTCCAGCAAGTAGAGATAGCCAGCGTCGTCAGCATCAATTGCATTGATGGACCCGAACCGCGCATCCGCGCCGGTGGCGGAGTCAACGTACCCCGTGGAACCATTCCCAGCCAAGGTTGTCACGTTTCCCTGGGGTGTGATTGCTCTGACCGCAAAGTTGCCAAGATCTGCCACGTAGATCATTCCCGTTGGACCGATCGTAATGGCCCAAGGCTGCATGAATCGTGCAGTGAACGGACCTCCGTCGACATATCCGTCCGCCGACCCGATAAAGTCTGCCCCTGCCAGAAGCGTGACTTGCCAATTATTGGCGATATTCGGATCTCCTCCTGACATCGAGAGCTTGCGAACCTTGTGATAGCCAGAGTCACATACGTAGACCGTCGTATCGTCCGCACCTACTGCGATTCCAGCTGGCTGGAAGAATTCAGCCGTCGAGCCATAGCCATTCGTATAGCCTGAAGTACCAGTGCCAGCAATCACTCGCACATCCCAATTCGATGCGTCCGTCCGATCCAGGTATGAGTCTCTGAGGCTTATTCGGATGACAAGATGCGCGAAATAATCGGTCACGTAGAGAACAGTGCCTTCATCGTTCGTGGCCACCCCGAGTACACCTGAGAAAGCGACGAGGTCACCTGACGTATTTGTAGGAGTGCCCCATCGGTTTGGAAAGCCCGCGATGGTGTGGACCTCGCGGGCTGGTGTGATCATCCTCACACAATTGTTGTTGATATCAGTTGCAAAGACGGTGCCGTCAGCTGCTGCGGCCAGCCCATAGGGATAGTTGAAGCTCGCAGATTGACCAGGCCCATCTGCGTGGCCTACGGAATCCGGAGATCCTGCGATCATGCGAGTAAACACGTCTTCCGATCCAGAGCGATCAGAACCTGTAGTAAACACAGCATCAAGCGCCGCCGCAGAAGTCGTATCTGATTCGACGGCCATAACGAACTCGAACGCCGCAACGTCCTCTGGGATCAGGAAGTCCCATTGGGTCAGCTTGTAGGAGCTGTTCGGAGCAATTCCACCTTGCGGCGAATAGGCGAAGTACGGCCGAAAGTCAGCCTGATCACTGTAGTAGCTTGTTGCGTTGCTCACTTTGACCGGTTCGACGCTCCCTGAGCCAGTGCTTCCCAGGAACGGCAGAACAGAACTTGTACTCTCGACGAGCCTGATGAAGTCGCCGGAGTAGCTGGCGACGTAAAGCCTGCCACTGGGCGACGCTGCAAGATGCTGGGAGTACTGGAATCGGGCGACATTGCCGGCGCCATCCGAATGCGCGTTTACACCATCGCCAGCCAGCAAGGCCACGTGCCAGCTTGCGCTGTCCAACGGGTTGCCGCCAGAGTCGAGGGTGATCTGCTTCACGCTGTAGTTCTGCGAGTCCATTACAAAGATGGCGCCATTGACTGCATCCACGCCTCGGACCAGCTTGAATCTGGCCGTAACTCCGGCCCCGTTGACATTTCCTGACGAGGTCTGACTGCCCGCAATCGAAAAGACTTGACCGCCAGGGAGAGCCACGCCGTACACGGCATGCTTGCTTGCGACTACGAGATACTCGGTTCCCTGAATCAGCACCGCATCAATGTCCGCGATCGTCGTAAGTCCGCTGGAAACTAGAGTGCTTACAACAGGCGTGCCGAGAGGATTAGAGATCATGCGGATGCGGCTCGTGCCTGCATCTGCGACGTAAATGTTGCCCAGGGAATCGACAGTGACTCCATCTGGGCTTGAGAAAGTGGCCGACGCTCCTGGTCCATCGGCGGAGCCGGTAGCGCCGGTTCCAGCGATGACGGTTCGCCCGCCCGAGGTCAGGCTAGTCACCGAGATTAGGTTCCCGCCGTTTTCAGCAACGGCCAGAAAATCTGTTCCCGGAATGACAGCGACACCGGCTGGGCCATTGAAGCCGCTCGCCAGCTGGGCTGCCTCGCCTCCGACCATCTTATGAATCTGGCCGCTTGTCTTCCCGCTGAAATAGACGCTGCCATCAGAGTCCGTATCGACACCATAGGGGCGCGATGGACTGGCAGGCGTAGACACGAATGTGTCCCCAGAGTAGTCCGTGCTCAGCCCACCCAGATTGGCGAAGTCACTGAGGACAACTCTAAAAAACCCGTTTGCGCCGATGACTCGCTCAGTGTTGTTAGTGAGCGTCACTTCAATGCCACGGACCGTCAGTTCGCCCAAGTCATTGAGCACTCTCGAACTGGTCACGCCAACAGCGTTGCCCGTGAACAAGGCTCTGCCTCCGGCATTGTCAAGCTGAGTTACAACAACACTGCCAGATCCCAGGTCAACGCGGAACTTGGCTGTGCCCACAGCCTCACGGGTCCCGCCGGTGTCACCTCCTCCTGTTGAGACTGGGGATACGGAGCCTCCGCATCCAGCTAAGACGACAGCCGCGCAGGCTGTCCACAGAAGCGACCTGGATAACACCATTTTCAGACTTACCTATCCGAAATATATCAGATATCTGAAAAACGCGTCGAAGAGGAGCCCGCAGGAGGTTTCCTGCGGGCTGTCTCCTACTATCCAGCAGATCAGCCCTCCGGATGGGAGGATTGCCAGCCCAATCGGGTCGTATAGTTTGACAGCGTCTCCTGGACCATCGACAAATAGAGCGCCATTGCTGCCGGCAACCGTCTTTGTCTCACCAGAGATTGGTGCAATGCGCCGGACTGAACCTGAGTTGTAATCGACAGCGTAGACGTATCCTGCATCATCTGCAGCTACGTCATAAACAGCCTTGAATTGTGCTGATGAACCGGATGCGGCATCCGCAAAGCCATAGGCACCCGTTCCAGACAACGTTGTCACGTGGCCAAATGGGCTAATCATCCTAACCGCATTATTCGACGAGTCCGCCACGTATAGATCACCGTTGAGGTCGACTGCAAGTCCTGCGGGAACGTTGAAGCGAGCAGCAGAGCCGATCCCATCCGCAAAACCGTCAGAGGATGAGGTGGCGCCTGAGCCAGCATGCAAGTCGACCCTCCAGTTGGTTGGGATCCTTGGATCGCTGCCAGTTCGTCGCAGGCGCCTAATCTTGTCGTGTTCAGCGTCGCTCACGTAAAGAAGAGTGTCCTCCGTCCCGATAGCAACGTCCCATGGCCGATTAAACTCTGCAATTGAGCCGTCACCGTTTGCATATCCAGGCACGCCAGTACCAGCGATCACCCTCACATCCCAGTTCGCAGGATCGGTTCGATCCAGGTAGGAATAGCGGAGATTCGCCCTGCATATCATGTCAGCGCCATTGTCAACAATGTAGACGATAGTGCCGTCGCCGTTGACAGCAATGCCCGATAAGTACTGAAAACTCACTAGGTCACCAGTCGTATTTGTTGGAGCGCCGAATCGCGTGTTGTCTCCAATGATTGTGGAGACGCGGCCGTCAGGGCTCATCATTCGAACGCCACCGTAGTAGTCCGCAACGAAGATGTTGCCGATATCGTCTGTCTCAATGTCGTACACAAAGCCAAAAGCAGCACTCGATCCGACCCCATCTCCGTAGCCGGACCTATTTGAACCAGCCACCATTCGCACGAAGACATCACTGGATCCGACCGGCACGCTTCCTGGCGACATGTTGGCGGGCAGAGCAGCATACTGGTCCGTTGAGCTCTCAACAGCCATCACGAACTCGAACGCGCCAACGCCTTCAGGGATGAGGAAGGTCCAAGGTTCAAGAGTCCTCGATGAGCTTGCTGCAATCGGAGATTGTGCTGTGCTGTAGTCGACGTAGGGTCGAGTCTCCTGGGAGTCGTCGTAATAGCCGTCAGGATTCGCAAGCCTGACAGGGGTAACGGCGCCGCTTCCACCGCTGCCCAAGAATGGCAGGATTGAATCTTGGCTCTCAATCAGCCTGATGCTGTCGCCAGAATAGCTCGCCGCATATAGCTTTCCGCTCGGTGAGGCCGCAAGGTGCTGTGAATACTGGAATCTAGCGACGTTGCCGACACCATCAGCGTGTGCATTCGTGCCATCGCCTGCCAGCAGGGCTACGAACCAGCTCGCACTGTCCATGGGATTGCCCCCAGGATCGAGCGTGATCTGTTTGACCTGATAGTTTTGTGAATCCATCACAAAGATTGCTCCATTGGCAGCGTCGACGCCGCGCACGAGCTTGAATCGAGCTATGTCTCCTGATGCATACGCGTTGCCCGAAGTCCCAGGGACACCCGCAATCGTGAAGACCTGCCCACCTGGCAGAGCGACTCCTGTAACTGCGTGCTTTGTGGCTGCTACCAGATACTCCGTCCCCTGAATGAGGACTGTGTCGATGTCAGCGACGGTCGTCAGCCCGCTGGAAACGAGGGTGGTAACGACGGGCGCACCAAGCGGATCAGAAATTATCCGGATCCGGCTAGTGCCGGCGTCTGAGACATAGATGCTGCCGTGAGAATCGACGGTGACTCCGTCCGGCTTGTCAAATGTTGCTGCAGCGCCTGGACCATCTGCCGATCCAGCTGCGCCGGTTCCGGCAATAACAGTTCGCCCTCCTGATGTCATGCTGGTGAGCGAAATTACGTTGCCGGCGTTTTCAGCGACGACAAGGTAGTCCGTTCCTGGCAGAACTGCCACGCCCGCAGGGCCACTGAATCCAGCGGCGAGCGGAGCGCTTACACCATTGACCATCTTATGGATTTGGCCGGTCGTCTTCCCGCTGAAGTAGACGTTTCCGTCTGAATCTGTTTCCACACCGTACGGTCGACTCGGAGAAGCCGGGGTTGAGACCTGTGTTTCCAGCGAGTACGTGGTGGAGAGCCCAGAGAGATTGGCAAAGTGACTCAGCACGACACGGAATGAACCGTGCACGCCGATCGGCTCTGCAGTGTTATTGGTCAGAGTGACCTGAATGCCGCGACGGGTCAGCTCCCCGACATCGTCGAGCACCCGGGAACTCGAAACACCGACTGCATTGCCGGTAAACAGGGCTCGCGTGCCGGCGTTGTCCAGCGGTGTGACTGCAACGTAGCCAGAACCAAGATCCACACGGATCTTGGCCGTGCCAACGGCCTCCCGGGTTCCACCAGTGTCACCTCCTCCAGTTGAGACTGTGGATACGGACCCACCGCATCCCCCAAGGAAGACAGCCGCGCAGGCTGTCCAAAGAGCTGACCTTGAAATCATCATTTCAGACCTACCTATCCGAAATATACCAATTCCTCAGGTTAAATGCGGACAATCTGCCCTTTGGCATACCTGGCAGCAGCAGACAACTGAGCCGCTAATTGGCCGAGTTGTTAATGATCCGATCCACCCGCTGGATGGCGTAGAAGCTGCCCACAACCACTGAGCCGCCCGGCATCAGCGCAACCCCGTACGGGCTGGCAAATCGAGCGTCAGGACCGATGCCATCCACGTAGTTTGTCCCGCCGCCAGCTACAGTCTTCGTCTGGCCGGTAACCGGCGAAATTCGCCTCAGCGCTCCCTTTGTATGGTCAGGAACATAGACATAGCCTGCCTCATCGACAGCCAAGTCCAAGATGGCTCCGAATCGGGAGTCCGCTCCCGTCGCTTCATCGGCAAACTGCGACGTCCCATTCCCCGCCAGTGTAGTCACTTGTCCACTGGGAGTCACGATGCGGACCGCATAGTTGCCGCCATCAGCCACATAGATGCTGCCTTCCGGACCGATGTCCAGGCCTTTGGGGTTGTTGAATCTGGCCGTCGTCCCGGTTCCGTCAGCAAATCCACTCGATCCGCTCGTGCCAGGGGAGCCAGCGAGCAGGCTGACATCCCAATTCGAAGAGATCGTAACATCGCCTCCGCTGTGGCGGACCACTCTGATCTTGTCGTAGACCCGTTCACTGACGTAGAGGGTCTGGTCTTCCGAACCTATCGCGACATCCTGAGGCTGGCTGAACTTAGCCACGTCGCCGAAGCCGTCCACAAAACCTGCTGTGCCAGGAGTTCCTGCAATGACAGACACATTCCAGTTCGAGGCAACCGACCGATCTGCCCCGGTGCTGTTCAGCTCCGCCCGTGCGATGACATGAGAGAGGGAATCGACGACATAGATGATGGTGCCCTCGGAATTCACGGCGATCCCGGAAGGCCGCTTAAAGCTGACAAGGTCGCCAGTTGTGGTGCTGGGGATGCCAAATCGAGTCGTGTCGCCCAGAATGGTCGAGACTTCGCCATCGGGCGACATCATTCTGATCGATTCGCCGTTGTAGTCAGCGATGTAGACGTTGCCAAGGTCATCAGACTCCAAGTCATAGATGCTGCTGAAACCGGATGCCTGGCCCGGCCCATCATTGAAGCCGCCAAGACCCGTTCCCGCGATCATCCGCACAAAAACATCGCTCGATCCGATCGGATCTGTGCCCGGCGAAGTATTGGCCGGCAGCGCGGCATCTGAGTCTGCTGCAGCCTCAACCGAGATCGTAAACTCAAACGCTGCGACGTCCTCTGGAATGAAGAATGCCCAGGGGTCCAGGGTCATCGATTCGCCTGATTCAAGGGCCGCCTCTGACGTGTCGTAGACCTTGTACGGCTTGGGCTGGTCGGTATCGTCGTAGTAGCCATCTGGATTGGCTAGTCGAACCGGTGTGAGGCCACCAGTACCAATGTTGCCGTACAGCGGCAATACCGCGTTTAGGGCCTGAACGGTGCGAATCTTCTCCGCATAGTAGCCGGCAACAAACAGCTTCCCCCCGTCAGAGGCAGCGATGTGCCTCGTTGAACTGAATCTTGCGATATCACCAGTACCGTCATCAGGTCCACTGGTGCCGCTCCCAGCAAGTCTCGCGACCTGCCAGTCAGAGCTGGAAAGCGGATTGCCCTCAGGCTTCAAAGTAATCTGCTTCACTTTGAAATTGAATACATCCGTCACGTAGATCGCGCCGTCCTGCGCATCGATGCCAATCACCATGTTGAATCGTGCGGTATCACCACCTCCGACAACATCACCGTCCGTCTCAAGCTCCCCGGCTATCGTAAAGATGTGTCCACCGGTGAGGGCGATCGCCGTAACAGCGTGCTTCGTGGATGCTATGAGGTACTCAACTCCACGAATCTGCATCACATCAATTCCGGACAAGAACGGGTAGCTCGGCGAGTCAATCGTTGTCACGACCGGATTGGTGAACGGATCAGAAATCTTGCGAATGCGCCCGGAACCCGAATCCGCTACGTACAGATTCCCCAGCGAATCAACAGCGATGCCATCAGGTCTGGAGAATTCAGCAGAGAGGCCTGGCCCATCAGTCGAGCCGTCAGCTCCAGTTCCAGCGATGACTGTCCTTCCACCAGAGAACTTGTTGGTGATCGAAATCAGGTTTCCGTCCCGCTCCGCAACGACAATGAACTCGGAGTCGGGAATGACCTTCACTCCCGCTGGTGCATCAAACCCGGAGGAGAGTTGAGCTGCCGAATCTCCTTGGACACGGTAGACAAAATCGTTGATTCGGTCACTAAAAAAGTACGTGCCGTCGTTATTGATGTCAATGCCGTACGGCCTCACTTGCTTCACTGGAGAAGCGACAACCGTATCTGGCCCAAAGTCGGTCTTAGGAGCACTTAGGTTTGTGAAGTCCGACAGCACCACTCGGAACGACCCATCCGCCCCGATCGGCTCATCCGTGTTGTTCCTCAGCGTCACTTCGATCGCACGGCGAGTCACTTCACCAACATCATCCAGAACTCGCGTAGACGAAACACCGATCGCTCCGCCAGAGAACATCGCACGGGATCCTGAGCCGTCAAGCGGGGTGACGGCGACTGTGCCGCTCTCCAGATCCACTCGAATCCGGGCAGTCCCGCCAGATGATCGGGTCGCATCTCCTCCTCCGCCGCCGCCATCTGAGACGGAGGACACAACGCCTCCGCACCCGGTAACGCCAAGGATCACGCAGGCTGCAAAACTCTTCAGAGCAGAATACAAACCGCCTCGCTTAACCCTCCCTGGATGGAGCCAGCCACGCTCTTTTCGCCCTCTGGTGCCAGAGGGTTCCCTTGTGCTGTGCTTGCTGTGCTCACGAAACATGATTAGCGATTACTTGATGGTCATCCCCTCCTGCAGAACAGAGCGGCAGGGGGGATAGGAGAGCTCAGTTCTATCGCGCCGGGGTGTCGACAATCCGCTCCAGACGGACCAGAGTGTTTGCGTTGCTGATCATCGCTGCACCACCAGGCAGGAGCGCAATCCCCCGCGCATTGCTAAAGTATGTCTCGGAGCCTAATCCGTCTGGAGTTGTCAATCCACCGCCCAGAACGGTCTTTGTCTCACCAACCACAGGAGAGACACGCCGGAGCGACGCATTGCTGAAGTCGATCACATAGACGTATCCGGCGTCGTCGACTTCGACTGCGTTCGGCTCATTGAATATTGCCGCAGAACCCGAAGAGTCGTCGTTGAACCCTGCTGTTCCATCGCCAGTGAGCGTCGTCACGACGCCTGCCGGGCTGACCACCCTGATAGCGTGATTGCGAAAATCCGCCACATAGATATCACCGGTTAGTCCTACGCAGAGATCTTCAGGCAGATCGAATCTCGCCGACGTTCCGGTTCCGTCCACGAATCCAGAAGTAGATGTGGTGCCAGAGGCCCCTGCCAGAAGGGTAACGTCCCAATGAGTCGGGTCCTTGGGGTCACTGCCAGTTCTCCTCAATCTTCTCACCTTGTCATAGGCTTTTTCCGTCACATAGATCGTGTCGTCAAGGGCCCCAAAATCGATGCCCGAAAGGGAATTGAATTGGGCTACAGAGCCGTCCCCATTCACGTATCCAGACACGCCTGTGCCGGCGATTACCCGCACACTCCAGTTAGACGGGTCAGTTCGAGGGCTGGCGCTGTTGATAATCTCAGCGCGACAGACGACGTCTGAAA
>JALGYA010000172.1 GCA_029824475.1 Fimbriimonadia bacterium
GACCGTGGCAAGTGGCTGCTCAGGTCGAAGTCGTACTACAGCTTCGGCTCATCCCTCCACAAAATCCTCCAGCGATTTCACGACTCTGGCGATGCTGGCGTGACAACCAGCCATCAAGCAGCAGCGGCTCTGGAAGAGTCCTGGATCGACGCTGGCTACAGCAGCCAGGAGGAGATGAATCAGTCGCTCGCCGAAGGCAAGCAGATCATCGAATCGTACGTCGACGCGGTCGAGCGAGAGCCCGTCACAGCCGAAACCATCTTGATTGAGAAGATGCTCCGCCTCGACCTAGGCGACTTCGTCCTGATTGGACGTGTGGACCGAGTTGATCAAGACGCAGACGGCTCTGTTGAAGTGATTGACTATAAGTCCGGCCGCAGCGGCGTCACAGATGAAGAGGTGGGTGAAGACCTCGCCATGAACGCCTACCAGCTGATGCTGAGGGACAAGTTTCCTGGCTGCAAGGTCTCAGCGACGATCATCGCCTTGAGGGCAGGAGCCAAAGCCTCCGCAGCGATGACCGACGAGCAGGCGGCGGAATTCGAGGCGGCGCTTAAAGAGCTCGGTGCAGAGATCCTGAATCGAGATTACGAGGCCCTTGAGCCTGTCCCGAAGTCTCTCTGCACCGAGTGCGACTTCCTGCTTCTCTGTAAGAAGCACCCTGATTTTGAGCTTACAGAGCAGCCAGAGTGATCGTTCCGGCGTCGGTGTTGACGTCTGCCGTTACGACCTTGTCTGCAGCTGAACCAGCGTAGTCTGTCGTTGTATTCGTGTCAGTCCAGGTCACGTCGATCCGATAGGTTCCTGGCATAAGCGCCCAGACTTTGAATTCCCCATTCGCATCGGTCAACGCGTTGTTGACTTCAGTGTCCAGAGCGTATTCCGTGCCGGCCGTGTAGACCGCCGCAATGCTCGCTCCTTCAACGGGGTTGCCGTCAAGCGTGACCACACCTGTGACCGTCCCTGACATCACTTTCACAACAGCCGGGATCACAGGCTTGAGCCGGTACTGTCCGTTCCCCTGCTTGATCAGGCTCTTGCAGACGTTGAAATCGAGGAGCACGGTCGTCAGCTTGCCAGGTTCAACTGAATAGTTGACATTGAGCTTCACACCGGTCTGAACATTGCTTGGGATGATGACTTCATGGTCACCGTCCGCATCGGTCACTGTAGCATCGGTTACAAAAACGCGCATCTGCGTGTAGTCGCCGGGAGGCACAGCAGCCGAACCCAACAGCGCAGCGTTGGTCTGGTACTCCAGCAGGTTGTAGGTCGCCTGAGGAACGGCTACGGGAATCCATGCCTCATTGACATGAGCCTCAACTCTGTCGACTGTCACGTTGACGGCTGTCACTCCAGGGAGGGCCGCGTCGCTCATTTCGACGGCGAGCCGAGATCCAGTCGCGCCGCTTCCACCACACCCAACAAGCAGTACGGCCACACCAGCGGTAGCCACAGCGAGCATGTTTCGTACACTCATGCTTCAATTATAGGATTGATTCAGAAACTCGCTATTCCAAGAAATACCAGGTTTAGCAATTATCCAGCCTGGATCGAGGCTCCCTGAGCAGTCTCCAGGAGCTGTTTCGCAGCGGCCTTTAGGGCAGCAAGCTCAACTTGATCAACGCTGGCTCGCAGAGTCTCCAGTCTGAGATCTGGCGTTCCCATGACTGTCATCAGGCCTCTAAACCGTGTCCGATCAACCAGGCTCGCGGTCATCGGTCCGTAAGGATCGATCCAGAGAGGGCTCACCACTGACCCAGAGGTGAACGCCGCAGCAGCCATGCTCTTGGCCCGAACGAGAGACTCCTCGTTCCAAGCCTCAACATCTTTCAGCAGCGCGGTGCGGGCTGTTTCAACTCCCTCGATTCCAACGCTCTTGCTTGTCAAGACGACTCTCGGAACCCAGCCTTTTGCATTCGGCCAGAGAATCGCGGCCTGCTGATAGCTCATCCGCAAGTCCTCCCGCAAGACACGGTAGACACTAGCGTCCTTGCCTGAGCCGAGCGCGAACATCGCGAGGATCTTCCCGGCTGAATCAGCCGCCGCCGCAGCAAATGCCTCGCCTTGAAGTTCATGCGTCCAGACTGGCCAGAAGTGCTTCGTCGCGTGCTTTGGCAGAGGGTCGTACCTTATTGCCCGCCTCGCGGGTGCCCGGCCGTCTGCTCTGAACCGACCTGCATATGACTCTTCAACTTGGGAATGGGTCAAGGGGCCGCCGGCGGAGATCACTATGTTCTCCGCTCGAAATGCAATCGAGTGAAGGTCAAGAACGTGCTCTAAACGGACTGCATCAAAGTCGTATGCAGTTGAGTTGAGGGCACGGGTGAAGGCCTCAGTCGGCCTCGCTTTCAGGGTCTCTTTCTTTGCAGTGAGCCGCTCAGCGGTGAGCTTGGGGCGCATGAGCATCGCTTCCAGCAGAGTACCGGTGAGGCCGAGCCCGTCTGGCGGAAGGACAACCTGCACGCTGATCAAATCTGGAAGCACGAGCACACTGGGAGCAATTCCAGCCTGGCTGCCGTACCGCAGCAGATCATCTTTGCTGAGGTCTTCCGTGCCATCAAGGAGCATCTCACCGATCAGGTTCCAGGCAGCCGCCTCCCGATATCCGAATTCAAATGGCGCCTTGATGTGAGCCTGTACAACAATAACCGGCGCAAGCTGATCGACTTCCACCGTGAACTGCGGCTTGGCCTGAGCAGCTGCGAGAAGAACTGCAGCCGCGATCATCTGCTCGTCACCATGATTCCATTCCCTTCTTTAAACAGGTTCATCTTCCGACC
This sequence comes from Fimbriimonadia bacterium, assembly GCA_029824475.1. GTDB lineage: Bacteria > Armatimonadota > Fimbriimonadia > Fimbriimonadales > Fimbriimonadaceae > JALGXY01. The sequence goes on from JALGYA010000172.1 coordinate 2,784, forward strand.
AACCAATCCCACCTGAACCAACGAGGCAGCCTTCTGAACTGTCGCCAAATCTAAGGTCCTCCTCTGACCCCGCAGCGAGGAGAGTGTTGCTGCAGACTTAGAGGGCGACGACCCTAGGGTCCGCGCCCAGTTCTTCACCATGGCGAGCCCGGAGGGGGAGAGTGAGTTCATCATTGTCTGAGTCAGCCCATCAAGCTCCTTGAGCGCTGCATCTCCTTCAACGCAGAGGATGACCACGCCGTCTCGGGCAGACGGTGTGTAGACCACGGTGCTCTCTTGGATGTGTGCGGCCAAAGCAAGTGCCGCAGCGAGCGTGGCGAGGGTGTCCGTGTTGGCGCAGTCCAGCACAGTGGCTGCCCGTCCCTCACCCCAAGCATCATCCGCTTGTGCACTGCCCGAACTTGTCTCAGGCTTTAGACTCGATTCCTCTAGTTCAGGACCTCTTGGCAGCGAGGCGAAGACCTTGGAGGCTGCCTCAAGGGCTGCTGTCTGATCGATCCCTCCAGAGACGGCAACACTTGTCCGATTCCCCACAAACAGGCTTTGGGCAAGACCAGCCAGCTGTTCCGGGGTCATCTTCTCCATGGCGGAAGGATCACCCTGCGGATCGGGCGCGCCCGCCCCGAATGCTGTCTGCCATGCGGGCCGAGCAAGCCTCGTGGTCCACGAGAGAATCGCCAGCTCTTCCCTAATCGTCCCAACCTCCTTCACGATTTCAGCTTGCGTCAAGTTGAGAGGCGCGGTCACCTCCATTAGGTGACGCATCGCCTCTTCAACTTGACTCGGTCCACAATCGACAGTCATCGTGACCGAATCTCGGCTCGTGGAGGCAGACATGAACATGCCAGCCATTTCCAGCCGGTGATCCAAATCCTTCATCGCTCCACGGGCAGCGAAGTGCTCAATCAGATGGGCTCCACCGTCGGCTTCGGCCACTTGACCGAGGCCATGGATGAGGAATGAGACCGACACAGCTGCCTGGCCAACAGAACTTGTCTGCTCCGCGCACAATCTGACGCCGTTCGCAAGGGTCTGCGTCGCTAACTGAGGGCTTGCCTGGGCGCCGATCGCCCCCAGAATCAGGGATGTGAGCATTGGGTTTGATGGTACCGCCTGCAGGCTCTGACGCCTAGCGGAGGTACGAGGCTCCGTTGATATCTACGACGAGTCCGGACATATAGTCAGCCTCGCCGCTGAGAAGCCAGTTGATGGCGTTGGCGCAGTCTTCCGGCGCCGCCATGCGCCCAGCCGGAATCCCCTCTAGTATCTCTTCTATCTTGACCTGAACCGACTCGCGAGCCATCGCTGTATCAACCCAGCCGGGTGCCACAGCGAAGTGCTGAATGCCTGTTTGGGCGTGCTCGACAGCGAGTGACCGTGTGAGGTTGAGGAGAGCCGCCTTCGAGGCAGCGTAGGATGCAGCCATCGCCTCACCCTTATGGGCGACCCTGCTGCAGACCTGCACCACGCGCCCGCTGCCACGGATATTGAAGTGCTGGCAGGCCAGGCGAGTCAGCCGCAACGGAGCGTGCCAATTCACTTGGAAAATGTCATCGAAGGCGCTGGACCATTCAGCATCGCCGGAATCAGTAAAGCTGGCCTGTCTGTAGATGCCTGCACAGTTGACAAGGGCGTCTATCGGGCCGCTTTCCAAAACGCCTGCAAAGAGCCGGTCGGCAGCTCCTTCCAGGGCAAGATTTTCAAAAACCTTGCCGCCGCATTTTTTGCCAAGTTCTTCAACCGTGCTGGTGAGGGCATCACTGTCTGAGCTGCCATGAACCACAACAGACCAGCCGGATTCGGCAAGTCTGAGGGCTGCAGCTCTCCCTATTCCCCGGCTCGAGCCGGTGACAAGAACCCTCTTTGCGGGCATGTGATCACTGTGACACACGGGCTGGACGCTTGTCATGTTCGAGCGGCCCACCTGTGGGCACGGGATCATGGACCTATCGACTCGGCTGAGTGTCGCCAACACGGCACAGATATCATGTAAAACAGTGCGGGGAATCCCTGGTGAGCAAGCTTCAGATTAATATTGTCTCCAAGCGCCTACCCACCGGTATGCGCGGGGCTCTAGAAATCAAGCTCTTCGTCCATTTAGATGCTCAAGCAGCAGAAAAAGCCCTTCGAGAGAGCCGGCCCAAGAAGGCAACATCATGAGTCAAACACTGGGAAAACGGCTCTCATTCCTTGATCGCTACCTGACCGTCTGGATTTTCCTGGCGATGTCCATCGGTGTCGGGCTCGGGCACTTCGTTCCTGGCACAGAGGGCTTCATCAGCCAGTTTCAAGTTGGAACGACCAATGTGCCGATCGCGATTGGCCTTATCCTGATGATGTACCCGCCTCTAGCCAAGGTGAAGTACGAAAGGCTGGGGGACGTATTCAAGAACAGGCGGATTCTAGGCGTGTCGCTGCTCCAAAACTGGGTGGTGGGCCCGGTGCTGATGTTCTTCCTGGCCATCACGTTCCTCCGGGACAAGCCGGAGTACATGGCTGGGTTGATCTTGGTGGGTCTGGCAAGGTGCATCGCGATGGTGCTGGTTTGGAATGACCTTGCCGACGGCGATTCAGACTATGCGGCCGGGCTGGTCGCTTTCAACTCTATATTCCAAGTTCTGTTCTTTGGCGTATACGCCTGGTTCTTCATCACCTTCCTCCCGCCTCTGTTCGGCTTGACCGGGGCGATCGTGCCGGTCTCAATTTCTGAAGTCTTCGCATCAGTGATGATCTATCTCGGCATTCCGTTCTTCGCCGGAATGATCACCCGCATTGTCGCTCTCCGCTTCAAGGGTGAAGAGTGGTATGAATCACAGTTCCTACCCAAGATTGGTCCTATTACACTCGTGGCGCTGCTCGCGACGATCGTTGTCATCTTCTCCTTCAAGGGAAATCTCATCGTGGATCTCCCTGTAGATGTGCTCCGGATCGCGATTCCACTCGCCATCTACTTTGGGGTGATGTTCTTGGTCAGCTTCTGGATGGGCCGCACGGCTGGAGCTGACTATAAGAAGACAGCCACGCTGGCATTCACCGCAAGCGGGAACAACTTTGAACTCGCCATCGCCGTGGCGATCAGCGTCTTTGGCATCTCCTCTGGGCAAGCGCTTACAGCGGTGGTGGGTCCTCTCGTCGAGGTGCCGGCTCTCATCGGGCTGGTTTCGGTCTCGCTCCTGCTAGGCCGCAAGTGGTTCCCCCAGCAGTTCCAGGATGAGGAAGAGTCCGGCGAAGCTCTTGCTTCTGCAAGCGAATCCGGCTAGGGTTCCTTTCGGGGCGCCGGTCTCCACTCAATGATCTCGCCCTGCCATACACGCACCTCAATGCTCGGCAGCAGGAAACTCCCGAGCTCACTCGGACCTTCTTCACCATAGTGCATGGCGGAACCGTTGGGTGGGCCGTCGTCATAAATCAGTTCAATTGGAAACCAGCCGTCCCTCTGTTTCGTCGCGTCCAAGAGGACCGAAACACCCACGGAGCCTATCGATTTGTCTCCGCTTTCAAGCGTTGTGAAAGAACTTGCCCTCATCATTGGGCTGAAAGTTACGTATTCTCGCTTGAGGTTCTCATAGCCCAGACTGTATGTGCTCCACAGTGAATCAGGGGCGTAGGCCCTGACTTGCTCTTCACCCAGATTCTCCAGCTCAACGAAGATCCCGTCTGCGTTGTCCAGCGTCCGATTCTCCTCGCTGCTCAGAGTGACACCCAACAGAATGCCGTTCGAAGTGATCACTTCTTCATAGACGCTGGCGTCGCCAGATTCTAGTGTGGCAAGGGGCGTAGGCTTTGCCTTTTTGGAAATCTGGGAATTGTCGGGTCGGCACCCGGAGACTATCACAAGGCACAGGGCCAGGATTGACCCGGTCATGAGTGTTTGTGTGCCGCCTCGTTCTAAATCTCTCCACATGATCGTTGCTGCGGATCGCAGCCCTCATTTGAAGTTTACGCCAAGTCTCACAGTGATGCAGCTTAGGCACCGGCGTCTATCAGCCAGCCACCAGACTAGCCCGAACTGTCGTAC
>JALGYA010000011.1 GCA_029824475.1 Fimbriimonadia bacterium
GCAGACATCTTTCAATTTCCAGGGCACGCTTCCACTGGCTGAACTGGCCTCGATCTTTGGTGAAATGCTGGTCTTCGAGAAGATCACAGCCGCCGCCAGCACGAAGGACAAAACGGCGCTCTACGCTGAGAAGATCGAAGGCATCTTCGCCAGCGTCCATCGCCAGGCGGCGATGTTCCGATTTGAGCAGAAGTGCCACGCCCAACGTCGTGCCTCTGGAGAGTTGGCTCCAGAGCAGTTCCAGGAGATCTGGCAGGACGAGCAGCAGTCGATGTTCGGCGACGGCGTGACCCTCGGCGAGCAGCATAAGCATTGGTGGCTCTATGTGTCGCACTTCTTCCAGGTGCCGTTCTATGTGTACGCCTACTCGTTTGGCGAGTTGCTGACCCTATCGCTCTACCAGAAGGCGAACCAGGAGGGCGAGGGCTTTGCTGAGAAGTATCTGGACGTGTTGAAACTGGGTGGCTCAGAGGATCCACAGGCGCTGATGGGTCGGCTCGGAGTTGATCTGGGTGATCGGGCATTCTGGGAAGGCGGCTTCGCCGTCATTGATGAGATGACGAAGGAGTTCGAGCGGCTATGGGCGGAGTGCCAGGCCGAGGCATCTTGACAGCCTGAAGCGTCATGATGGGGCCAGGCATGAAGCGGCGCACCAAAATCGTCTGCACACTCGGTCCGGCTGTAGCGACTGAATCGAAGATTCAGGAGCTGGCGACCGCTGGGATGAACGTTGCACGCATCAATTGCAGCCACGGCAACTGGGAGCGCCGCCGCAACATGGCCAAATGGGTCCGTGCAGCCAGCCCTTCTGCCGCGCCCATCGCGGTGCTGGTTGACCTCCAGGGGCCCAAATTCAGGATCAGCCTGCTCCCGCCGGAGGGCAGACGGATCGAGCACAAATCTCAGATCACCATCGGCCCCTCAGAGGATGCCGTGATCCCGCTGGCAAAGGATGAAGTCTGGGGCGCGATGGCCGCTGGGGATCGCGTCCTGCTCGGCGATGGTGAGATCGAGCTTAAGATCGGCCAGCAGGAAGGTGACGACTTCCAGGCCAAGGTGATCAGCGGAGGGCTGGTTCACTCCCGGAAGGGCATCACTCTCGTGGGCAAGTCATTCGATGCCCCCTGCATCACGCCAAAAGATGAGCTCGATATCGAAGAGGCGATCGCCATTGGCGCCGACTTCATCGCACTGAGCTATGTCCGCCACGCGGCAGATATGCGGGAGCTGCGTCGTCGAGTCAGTCAGCGAGCCCCCAACATGCGCCTCGTGGCCAAGGTTGAGACCCGTGATGCCCTCAAAGAGATCGATGGGATAATCGCCGAGAGCGATGTGATCATGGTTGCGCGCGGCGACCTGGGGCTTCAGATGGACATCGAAGATGTCCCCGGTGCTCAAAAGAAGATCATCCACAAATGCTCCTTAGCCGGTCGGCCCGTTATCACGGCCACTCAAATGCTCGAAAGCATGGTGAAGGCTGCCCGTCCGACGCGCGCTGAGGCGAGTGACGTGGCAAATGCGATTCTCGACGGCACAGACGCGGTCATGCTGAGCGGCGAGACGGCAGCAGGCGACTATCCGACCGAGTCTGTGAAGATGATGGACAAGATTGCCATCAAGACCGAGAAGCTGCTCAAATTCGACCGTCGCCTGGTAGACCAGAATCCCTCCAAAGAACGGGACAAGTCGACTGAGGCCGTCGCTCGGGCTGCGGTTCAGCTTTCAGATTCGCTGAACGTAAAGGCGATTATGACGACTTCGACTTCAGGCCGGACGCCGAGGCTCGTCAGCAAATTCCGGCCTGAGGCCCCGATCCTCTGCGCCTGCTGGACTCCGGAAACCGCTCAGTTTATGGCCGTTGTTTGGGGCGTGGTTGGCGTCCCCGTAGACCTGCCGAAGAGCTCAGATGAAGCTATCCACCATGCGGTTGGAGCCTTCCAGCGCCTCGGTTCGCTCAAGCCTGGCGACGAGATTATCATCACGGCTGGCATACCGGCTGGATCGCCCGGCTCGACAAACATGATTCTTGTTGAGACTGTTTAGATGACACGCAAACAGGAGGTCCGCAGACTGCTGACACTCGGCGCGGCGATGGTGCTCGCCGCTGTCGGGCTCGGGCTCGCTCTCAGCCGCGGCTCTTGGCAGCAGGTGAAGCTGCAGGAGACCACGAACGAGCGGCTGAGGGAGCAGATGGAGGAGGCCGAGCAGGAGGACGCGGACATCCGCAGCCGTGGAGATCGGTTTTCTGGAATTGCCGGAACGGAAGAGCTCAGCCGACGCCACGAGAAAGTCCCCGAAGGGGAAGTCCTGCTGGACGCCCCCGTCCGCCCGAGGGACTGATTCAGGCCGCCGGTACACTCCTCGGACTTGATGCAGCCGTTCGAAGTGATCGTCATAGGCGCCGGCCATGCCGGAATCGAAGCAGCCCTCGCGTGCGCGCGAATGGGCCGCCGAACCGCCTGCGTCACGCTTCGCATCGACAAGATCGGCCACCTCCCGTGCAACTGCAGCATCGGCGGCCCCGCAAAAGGGCATATCGCTCGTGAAGTTGATGCCCTGGGCGGCGAAATGGCGGTCGCGACCGACCACACTTTGACTCACACCAAGCGCGTGGGCACTGGCAAAGGGCCAGCGGTGCAAACGGTTCGAGCCCAGGTCTGCAAGGACGCCTATCCGCTCTACATGCAGGGTGTGCTGTCCACTGAGCCGAATCTGACGCTGATTGAGGGTCAGGTTCTGACGGTGCTTCGCGAAGGCGGTCGCGTTACCGGAGTTGAGATTCTGAGGTCCGGTTCTGAGGAGCCTGAGATTCTGGATTCGCAAGTGGCAATCATCACGTCTGGCACGTTTCTCAATGGTGTCTGTCACGAAGGGAAGGACCAAGTCTCAGCTGCACGACGGGGCGACCAGGCTGTCTCAGGGCTCTCAGCGTTTTTGAAGGAGATAGGAGTTGAGCTGCGACGTTTCAAAACCGGCACGACACCGAGAGTCAAGCTTTCAACCATACGGTTAGAAGAGACACTTGTCATGCCGAGCGAGCCGGAAGCGGGCCCGTTGAGCTTCCTTCATGACAAGATTTACCCGAGGCACGACTTGGTCCCCACCTGGCAGACGCGAACGACTGAGGAGACTCATGCGCTCCTTCGTGACTGCCTCGATCAGAGCGCGATGTACAGCGGCCAGATCGAGGGTGTCGGCCCGCGGTACTGCCCGAGCATCGAAGACAAGGTCGTCCGCTTTGCGGACAAGGATTCTCATCCGATCTTCTTGGAGCAGGAGGTCTGGAAAGGCGAATCCACGTACGTCCAAGGCTTCTCTTCCTCTATGCCAGCTGACGTGCAGCTGGCTGCTCTAAAGACAATTCCTGGACTCGAAAACGTCGAGATGATCAGCGCCGGCTATGCCGTCGAGTACGACATGGCTGACCCATTGCAGCTGAGGGCGACACTTGAGTCCAAGTTGCTGGATGGCCTCTATCTAGCAGGCCAAATCAATGGAACTTCAGGCTACGAAGAAGCTGCAGGGCAAGGAATAGTCGCTGGCATAAACGCTGCTCGCAAAGTGCGAAACGAAGAGGCTGTGATCTTCCCGAGGGCGGAGTCGTTCATCGGAGTGATGATAGATGACCTGGTGACCAAGGGTGTAGAAGATCCCTACCGCATGCTCACGGCCCGCGCCGAGCACCGACTGCTCCTGCGCCACGACAACGCGGACCAGCGACTGACGCCGACAGCGATTGAGATGGGTACGGCGTGCGAAGAGCGCCAAGCTCGGTTCGAGAGGAAGGTGGCAATGATCCAGAAGGGCAGGGAGACTCTTGAGACTTCTTACGTGCTTCAAAAACAGAATGAGGCTCTTGAAGCGAAGGGGATGGCCGGAGTCAAGGGCCGCGCATCTCTTTGGGATCTCATGAAGCGCCCTGGATTTGAGCTTGACGACGCCGAGCTGCTCGCTCAGGAACTTGGAATCGAAGTCTCACTCCCCTCCAACACAGCGAAGGCCGAGGAGCATTTCGGTGACATCGATCTAACCGCTCGCGCCCAGCTGGCGATCCAGTCGGTCTACGGCGGCTATCTCAAAAAGCAGGAAGAAGAGGCCGAGCTCGCCACACGGATGGAGAGCCTAGCGATTCCTGCTGACTTCGACTTCAAAACCGTTAATGGCTTCAGCTACGAGAGTCTGGAAAAGATGAGCCGGATTCAGCCGCTAACCGTCGGGCAGGCGTCACGGATTCCTGGAGTGCGCCCGACAGACATCGCACTGCTGATCGGCCACCTGAAGCACAAAGAGAGGGCTAAGCAAGCCCCGGCAGCATCTCCCGCAGGCCGCCAACGATAAACTCGATAGCCAGCGCTCCAAGAATCAAGCCCATCATGCGCTTCATGATATTGAGCCCGGTCTGGCCGATCTTCGGCGCTATAAGCGCCGCAAGAGCGAGCATGATGAACGTCGCTGTGCAGGCGATGCCAATCACTCCGACAACGCTCGCCTTCTCCTGAACATTGCCAGACTCGTGCATATAGATCAGCACGCTGGAAATAGCGCCGGGCCCAGCCAGCAGCGGGATTCCGAGCGGAACAACCGACAGTTCCTTCCTAGAGGCCGCTTCGAGCTCCTCTTCAGGTGTCCGCTTCGCGCGGCTCGACCGGGCGTTTAGCATGTCTATCGCCATCGCGAGGAACAGAATGCCGCCGATCACGCGGAAGCTGGCAATGCTGATGCCGAAGAGATCGAGAATCTGCTGCCCCACGAAGCCTGCTGAGACCAGCACGATGAAAGCTGTGAGGCTCGCACCCAAGGCAATCTTCGTGCGCGACTCCGCGTAGCGCTCGGTGATGGTTAAAAACATCGGCGCAGCCCCCGGCGGGTCGATCATGACCAGCAGGGCAATCAGCATTTTCAAAAGGACGGCGGTGTCCAGCACGCGGGCGAACGTACCTCCCAGAAATGCCATCCAGGCAGGTCCTGTAGGCCGACTGTCATGGGCCATTCACGGACCGGGAAAACTCGGCAGTCCTTTCGTCAAAACTAGTAGACAAAAATATACTAGTTAGGCAATAATTCTCGTTGTAATCCATCCGCCGATGAAGATGTTCAAGGTTCGCAACTCCCGGCCGCAAAGGGTAAATGAATGGGGTGGGAGCGGCCAGGGGAGAGGGGAGTCGCGGGCCGCTGTTTACGACGCCGTGTCGCCGCGGTACTGCACGGCTTCGCTGAGATGCTGCTTTGTAACAGGCTCGCTGCCGCCGAGGTCTGCAATCGTGCGTGCTACCTTCAGGAGCCGGTCAAATACTCGCGCGGAGAGGTTCATCCGAGCGGTGACGAGCCGCATGAAGTCCTGGCACCCTTCGTCCATGCCGACAAGCTCTCGGATGTCTCGAGGGCTCATGCCGCCGTTTACCTTGGCTTTTCCAAACCGCTCTGTCTGGATATCGCGCGCGGCTAGCACACGCTCTCTAATTGCCTCTGAGTGCTCTCCGGCCTGCTGCTGCAGCAGCTCGTCCGGCTTCAGCTTTGGCACGGTGATATGGAGATCGATTCTGTCGAGTAGCGGTCCGGAAATCTTGCCGGCGTATCGGTCGCACGCGGAAGCACCCACGCACTTGGCCTCTGGGTAACCCTTGAACCCGCAAGGACAGGGGTTCATGGCCCCCACGAGTACACAGTCGGCAGGAAACGTCATCGAAGACTGAACGCGGGACACTGTGACAACGCCGTCTTCCAGCGGCTGCCGCAATGACTCCAGCACTTCGCGCGAATACTCCGGCATCTCGTCCAGGAAAAGCACTCCGTGGTGCGACAATGAGACTTCACCGGGCTTCGGTATTTTGCCCCCGCCGACAACGGCGGCATACGAGGACGTGTGGTGCGGCGACCGGAACGGCCTCTCCCAGATCAGCCCTTCTTTTCCTTGATGCTGGCCGCAGGAAGAGTAGATCCTAGTGACTGCGATAGATTCATCCAGGCTGAGCGGCGGCATGATCGTCGGCAGCCGCCGAGCGAGCATCGTTTTGCCGCTGCCGGGAGGCCCGTTCATCAATACGTTGTGTCCGCCTGCTGCGGCAATTTCAAGGGCACGTACAGCGTGCTTCTGACCCTTGATATCGCTGAAATCAACCTCGAATTGAGGCTTCAAAGCGTGGGTGAGGGTCTCGTGCTTGAACGGCTCGGCGTACATGGAGCCATTCAGCATTTCGACTACTTCGAGCAGCGTTCCCATGCCGTAGACTTCCAGGTCTGGGATGACGGCTGCCTCGGCTGCATTCTGCTTGGGAAGAATGAACTTCTCATAGCCCATCTCCTTTGCGTGGAGAGCGCAGCTGACCGCTCCGTCGATCGGCCGGAGGATTCCATCAAGCCCCAGCTCGCCAAGCATTAGCGTGTCTGCTAGAGACCCGGGTGGAACCTGCCCACTCGCTGCAAGCACAGCCGCCGCGATCGGGAGGTCTAAAGAAGGGCCCTCTTTCTTGATATCACCGGGCGCCAGATTGCAGACAATCTTGGACATCGGGAAGGTCAACCCGCTGTTGCGGATTGCAGTTCTAACCCTCTCCTGGCTCTCCTTCACGGCCGCATCGGGCAGACCTACCATGATAAAGAAAGGATTTCCCCCCTGTAGATCAACCTCGACCGTCACTGGGAGCGCATCTATTCCGGCCAACGTGGCCGTGCGCGCCTGAGCGATCATTAACGCGGTCAGATTACCTGGGGCTGAGTGAGTCCGGCCTGCTCAGGCAGATTGGCAAAGGCCACAATTGAGCCGCTGGGCTTCGAGAAGCCAAGGAACAACAAGTGGACGCACAGTTTTGGCACGACTGCTGGAAAGAGAGGAACATCGGATTCCACCAGTCTGATTTCAACGAGAACCTGACGAGATACTGGCCAGGCCTCGATCTGCCTGAGGGCAGCACGGTCCTTGTCCCGCTCTGCGGCAAGACGCTGGACATGATCTGGCTGGCAAAGCGAGGGCACAGAGTCGTCGGTCTTGAGCTGAGCCGCGTGGCAGTCACCGAGTTCTTTGATGAGTGCGGAATCGAACCGCAGATACGCAAAACCGAGCGGTATGAGGTCTTCAGAGCCGGCAGCATCTCGATTCTTTGCGGCGATCTGTTTCAGGCCGAATTAGACGACGTTGGAAAGGTCTCCGCAATCTTTGATCGGGGAGCGTTAGTCGCGCTGCCTGAATCGATGCGGAAAGAGTACGCGAAGCACATTCAGAAAATCGCACCTGAAGCGGAGGCGACGCTGTTGCTCACTTTCGAATACGACGCAGCTGCTTACGACGGGCCCCCGTTCAGCGTGGACGAGGCAGAACTGGCTGCGCTGTTCGGCGACCGATGCGAGATCAGTCTGCTGGACAGGCACGGGTTTGATCTCCCAGGCGTCGAGGCGTCCGAGGCGGTCATAAAGATGACGCCCCGGACGAACAGTGTCTAAAAAAGGCCGGTGACTTCGAACACGGCTGCGTAGCCGTTTGGTCGATCTTCCGGCACCGTCAGGTAGAGCCCATCGGCGCTCTGGAACCACTCGATGTTCTCTTCGCTGCCGATCAAGCGGATGTCCTGGATGCTTCCTTCCTTCGTGTTGACCGCAGGCAGCAGAATGTCGCCGGCCTCCGCGTTCAGCACGAAGACAAACAGCTTGTCGCCAACCGTGGTGAACCGGACCTCATCCGGGCCATAGGCCGGGTCGGTCATCCGGCGCTCGTTGTAGTGCTCGTCGTTGCCTTTTGCGCGGAGAGCATCGAGGGCCTCAAGGTCCGCCTCATCAGGATCTTCCTTGATCTTCTTCTCCAGTTGCCGGACCATCGAATCTAAGTTGTCGCCGTAGACCTTCCAGGGCTTGCTGGCGTAGATCGCCTCAGAGTTGAGGTTGACCCATGCGCCGACTCCATCGAGGACAGCGCGGTGCTCGTCCGGCAGACTTCCGTCGCCGCGCAGCTCGATGTTCAGCAGCAGGTTGCCGTTCTTGCTGTTGATGTCGATCATGTTCTCGATGACGCTGCGGGCGTTGTGGCGGAACTCCTGATCCTCCTTGAAGAACCAGGTCGCGATGGTAAGCGTGCCCTGCCACGGGACATCAAGAATCTCGTTAGCGCCACCGCGCTCGATGTCCTTGACCGTTGAGGGCTCGCCGTTAAACTTGCCAGCGACAACGACATCGATCTTCCCATCGCGTCGGAGGCTGTGGTTGTAAAAGTCGCGGCAGACCTCCACACCGTGCTTGTCGTAGGGGAAGTCGTAGCCGTCGAACCAGAGCATGTCGACGTCGTATCTGGTCACCAGCTCGCGATGCCGCAGATAGTAGTTGTGGCCGATTTTGTCGGCATAGTCCGGTCCGCGCTTTTCCGGTGGCAGGCCGTACAGGTCAGCTGGGTCGTATCCTTCCCACCACTTGCCTTTGCCGTCCTCCTTGGTGAGGCGACCGTCGTACGGCACGCCCTTCATCGGGCCGCTGGAGTCGGACTGGAATGCGGAGAGCCACCAGGTGAGGAATCGGTCGTCGTGCGAGCTGACGCCAAACTTCATGTCGTACTTCTGGGCTGAATCGCTGAACTCCTGGATGATGTCCCGCTTCGGGCCGATGTTGACCGAGTTCCAGGGGTGGTGGGTCGAATCCCAGTTGTCGAAATGATCGTGGTGATTCGCCAGCGCAACAAAGTACTTGGCCCCCAGGCTCTTGACGTAGGCGACAATCGCATCCGTGTTGAGCTTGTCCGCCTTCCAGGTCGGCAGGACATCTTTGTAGCCGAATTCGGAGGGATGCCCGTACGTTTTGTTGTGGTGCGGATAGGCGTTGATGCCGAAGACCTGCCGCCCGACGTCCTCCATGTACATGTGCCGCGCGTACCATCCGCTGCCGGAGGTTGGCTGTGCCTGCGCTCCCCAGTGCGCCCAGATTCCGAATCGGGCTTCGGTGAACCAGGCGGGGAACTCGTAGACCCCCCTCTGCTCTGCCCAGGTCATTTCCTGGTTCTCGGTCGCGTCGGTGTTGAGCATGGCGAGTACAACTGCGGCTGTGGCGAACATCGAATGTGGCTCCGGGCGCTGTCGGCACCGTGAACTCAGATTACTCAATCAGAGTTCACGGTGCATGATCCGTGCGTCCACCAGACCGAGTTCGGCGTGGTCGAAGGCCTTCGGGATGACGCCGATGGTCTGGAAGCCAAGCGACTCCCAAAGTCGGATCGCGCCGGAGTTGGTCTCTATCACAAGGTTGAACTGCATCGCCTTGAACCCTATCAGCTCTGCCTGCTCCATGGAATGCTCGGCCAATTTCCTGCCCAGCCCCTGGCCGCGTGCCTTGCTCGAAACGAAGTAGGAGGCGTTTGCCACATGGGATCCACGCCCCGGTTGATTGGGCCGCAGAAGATAGCAGCCGACTGGCTCTCCGTCGAGCGTGGCGAGGAACGTGCTTCCTGGATCAGGGAACCAGTAGTCGATGACCTCTTCTCTAGTGGCGTCTGGCAGGAAGACGTAGGTGGTGCCGTCCGCGATCAGCTCTTGGCAGAGCTGCCATAGGCCCTCGCCCGAGGCCTCCCGAGTCACCTCGTTGACGATCAATCCTGAGTCTGTCGCCATCGATAGGATTCTAGCGGAAATAGCCTGCAGGAGACATCGAAAGTTGACACCAGCACCTCTAAAAGGCCATGCTCTCCGTGTGGGCGATCTGAGCGGACTTGAGGCCAAGCATTACGAGGTCTTTAAGAAGAACTATCTTGTTTCTGGACTTCCAGATGAGGCTGTGCGAGAGATCGCTGAGCTTGGTGAGTATCGGCAGGAAAAAGAAGGCCGGCACTTGATCACGCTCGGTTCAAAAAGCAGCGACCTGTTTGTGATTCTTGAGGGAAAAGTCAGCATCATCAGCCAGTCTGGCGAGCGGCTCGGCGTGATCGGCCCTGGCAGTGTGCTCGGTGAAGTTGCGCTTGTTGACGCGCAGCCCCGGTCTGCGACCGGAATCTGCGAAGGCGACGTCTGCTGCGCTCAATTGCCGGCCAACACGCTTCGCTCGTACATGGCCAAGAATCAGAACCACGGCTTCCTGATGCTCTCCAACCTGGCCCGAGTTCTCAGCGGAAGGCTTCGGAACACCAATGTCGCCATGGAAGACCTCAAGGCGAAACACCAGGGCCACTGGCCGAAGAAGTAGGCATCCCAACAAAACCAGCCCGCTGAGATCACTCAGCGGGCTGGTTTTTGTGAGAAGTGGCCTAGCCGCGTTTGGCAGCTTCCGCCTTGAACTTCTTCAGCCGATCCTTCAGTTCTTTGATGGAATCGGCGTCTACGTCCTTGGTCGTCTCAAGCAGCTTCACGGCCTTGGTCTGAAACTCGATCGCCTTGTCCAGCTTCTTGTTTCTGTGGTACGCGACCGCCAACGTGTCCATAATCAGCGGATCCTTGTTCTTGCTCGCCTTCACAGCCTGAAGGGCAATTTTGAGCCCGATCTTGTAGTCCGGCTTCTTCATTTGAGGCTCGTCATAGCCAACAATGCCCCAAGCAAATTGATTCAGCGTCATGGCGTCGTTTTTGAAGATGCCATCGGCGGCCTTGCCCATTTCGACTTGACCGGCGGCTTCATCGAACTGCATCAGAAGCGAGATTTTGCCCATGGTCAGGGGCTCTGCCATCTGTGGATACTCTTTGATGACATCGTCGATTTCGGCCGCTGCCGCTGCGTGGTCGCCGGACTGAATCGCAACCATCACAGCCTGCCCCAGCTCTTCCATTCGCGTGGCCATCTTAGCTTCGGCGTCTCGGTCGTAAGTGCCAGCGACGACACCCTCGAGGACGCTGTCGATCTGCATCGGATGGCCGATCCACTCAATAACGCCCGTCTTTCCGACGACGAATGCTGCGGGAATTCCGTTCTGGCCTGCTGCCGCCATCCAGTTTTTGGCCATCCACTCGTTGTCATCAATGGCAACGTTGTAAGCCATGTTCTTGCCCTGGCTTTTGACGAAGTCGCCAATCTTCTTGTTGAGCGCGGCTCCCTTCTCCTCGCCTCGCTCCCAAATGTTCATGCCGACAAAGCTGACCTTGCCTTTGTGCTTTGCCGCGAGCTCACTGAGGTGAGGGAACGCAGCGATGCACGGCCCGCACCAAGTCGCCCAGAACTCCACAACGTAGACGTGGCCCTTCGCAAACTTCTTGATCTCCTTGCCTTTGACCCACTTTGAGGATTTCAGGACAGGAGCTTTGTCTCCAACTTTCAGCGTCGGTTTCTTCTCTTGAGCCACCGCGCTCATGCTCACTGCTGCTGCCAGCACGAGCGAAATCATTTTTGCCTTCATGGATTGCCTCCTCTCCATTATAGGGGAGAGGTTCTTCTCTTAGTCACACTCCGTGGAAGCCGAGAGAGTTCCTGGGTACGCCTAAAGGAGGGCCTGACACCGCGATTGCGCCCTGCGCTACACTCCGAACCCATATGGACCGAGTTGACGTGACAATCATTGGCGGGGGCCCCGTTGGGCTCTTTGCGGCGTTCTACGCAGGGATGCGGGGCATGTCAACCAGGATCATCGACAGCCTTCCTGAGCTGGGAGGCCAGCTGATGGCGCTCTATCCAGAAAAGCCAATCTTCGATATGCCGGGATTCCCGAATGTCATGGCCAAGACGCTTGCAGCGGATATGGCAGAGCAGGGGACTCGGTTCGGTGCTGATATCCAGCTCAACGTCCAGGCTGAGACTCTGACCAAAGATGACGAAGGCTGGACGATCACGTCTGCAGAAGGCGTCAAGTACCCCACAAAGACTCTCATCATCGCAGCCGGAGCAGGCGCGTTTTCCCCTACTCAGATGCGTGCCGAAAGAGAAGACGAATTCAACGGCAAGGGCCTTGGCTACGGTGTTCGCAAGCTCGAAGAGTTCCGAGGCAAGGATGTTCTCGTCGTCGGCGGCGGAGACAGTGCGTTCGACTGGATTCTCTCGCTCCATCCCGTCGCGAAGCGCGTGCGACTGGTCCACAGACGGGATGTTTTCCGTGCCCATGAGGAGTCTGTCGTGAAGGCCGAAGAGATGGGAATTGAGAAGCTCCTGTTCAAAAAGGTGAACGAGGTCGTCGGTGGTGATTCCGTGACAGGCGTGATCCTTGAAGACACTCAGACCAAAGAGACAGAGCAGGTCGACTGCGACGCAATCGTGGTCAACATCGGCTTCAAATCTTCGCTCGGGCCGCTTTTGGACTGGGGGCTGGAGATCGAGAAGCGCCAGATCAAGGTCGATCATCTCTTCCGAACCGGCTTGGATGGAGTCTTCGCTGTCGGTGATGTCTGCACCTATGAGGGCAAGCTCAAACTGATCGCGACTGGTGTCGGTGAAGCGGCATCCGCCGTTTGCCAGGCCAAGACGATGCTCGACCCAGGCGCAAAGCTCTTTCCGGGGCACAGCTCCGATATGGATCTCTGATCGCGGCCAGAGGCCCCAACTTCGCATCCGTTTTCCATTTCCTGTGATAAACAAGAATGAACGAACCCGGATGGCGGTCTAGACCGTCAACCAGTTCAGAGGACAAGAATGGGCACGATTGGAGCAATTCTGTTGATCGCCATGAGCCAGGCCACGGCGACTGTGGATCAAGATGTTCAAGCTGCGAAGGCGCAGGAGTGTGAGGTGGCGGTGACCGTCGAAGCTGCCGCTCCTGAGATTTTCTTTGTTCCTGACTATCGGCGTCTCATGGAGTTTGTCGTGGCGCAGTCTGGGCTTTCTGAGAAAGAGAAGGCTGAGCTCGCCCGCGAAATGAAAGAGATGCAGAAGGAGCTTGAGTCTGAGCTCAAGAAGATGAGAATTCAGATCAGGCGTGCACCACGCGGTGCATTTATGATCCATGGCGGTTTCGATCCTCACGTCTCCAGCAGCAGCAGCGGAGAGCGCCGCGCTAAAAATCAGGCGATGCGACGCGTCGTCACGCGCTTCTAAGACTTCATAATGATTCGGCGCCTCGGCGCGGTCAATGTTTGGCAGACTCCTCATTGCTCTGATCACCTGCCTGGGTGCGTGCGCGGCTTTATCAGCTCCGGACCAGCCCAGAATCCTCCTGATTCCCCTGGATGATCGGCCTGTCAGCACCCAATTGCCCCTCCTTGTGGGCGAGATCGGCGGTGCGGAAGTGGTTCTCCCTCCTTCCGAGCTTCTTGGCTGGTTCTCCACGCCCGGCGATCCTGATAGGATTCTGGAATGGGCCCGAACCGAGTGCCAGGAGCGGCCTCCTCAAGCTATCGTTGTCAGCCTCGATATGCTCTGCTATGGCGGTCTGATCGCCTCGCGCACGGCGAGTGCAACGTATGACTCTGCGTCTCGCAGGCTCCAGAGCCTTGACGAGCTGAAAGAGATATCCGCAGGCGCGCGAATTTACGGATTTGGATCATTGATGAGGGCGGCACCGACGGGGACTAGATCATCCGCTGCCTGGAGTGAGCTGCTTGCAAAGTCTGTGCGGCTTGAGGATGAAGCCTCCGCTTCTGGGGATGCCGGCAAGGCTCTTCAGGCAGCGGCGTTGAGGGCCCGCATTCCTGTTGACCGACTTGAGTCTTATGCTCTGGCCAGGCGCCGAAGCCTCAGGCTCTCCAAAGAGGCGATCAAGTCCGTCATCCGCGACAGCTTCGACTTCTTGGTCTATGGGCAGGACGATGCCGGTGAATTTGGGCCGCATCGTCAGGAGTTGGCCGAACTGAAGGAGCTCGCCAAAGGAATCCGTGCGGATGACAGAGTGTCGTTCATCCAGGGAATCGACCAGGCTGCGGCACTCATGATGGCGAGGGCTCTCGTTGAGGGCTCTGGATTGAAGCCGACGATTCAGGCTGTCTGGTCAAATCCGGGTTCAAAGCAGACGCGGCTTACCTACGAGGCGATCCCTGCTGGGGCGGCTGTCGTGCAGCAGATTCTCGCAGCAGGGGCTGTATCTTCAGATGTTTCCGATATCCAACTCTATATCAACAGCCCAGGTGCAAGCGTGGACCAGACCTCTGACTTCCTGCAGGAAATGAAGTCCTCGGCGACCGCTGACGGATGGGTTGGGCTGGCGGACATCAACCTTAACGGCTCTGGCGGCTCTGATGAGTCGCTTGTTGTGCAGCTCCTTGGAGGCAAGTGGCTCGGGTCGCTGCGCGCATTTTCAGCCTGGAATACTGCCTCAAACGCGTCAGGTTCGGCTGTCGCCGCCCTGTGTGCTTCGTGGGTTGGCGATCAGAATGGCGGTGGGGCGGCCCAGCGATTTCATGCTGAAAAGAAGCTGCTCCTGATCCGATTGATCAGTGACTGGCACCATCACGTCTATACGAGACCTGCTGCCTACAAACAGATCGAAGAGATGCAGCGGGCGGTTAAGACCGAGCTCCTCCCCGATGAGCGGCAGGCGGTTGAGCTCCTAGTGCGGACTGAGTTGACGCTGCGCGCCCACAAAGCCTTCGCCAATGCGTTTGGCGAGCTTTCCCTGCCAGATGGATTCGAGGGCGTCCGGTATTCCAGACTCTCTAATCTGACGATTCGACTGCCGTGGCCCCGAGCGTACGAATTGTCTGTAGACTTCGATCTAGTCGAGGGCGAGACGACGCGCGAGGCCCCATCATTGGGTAAGTTGCCTTTATGATCGCGCGGCTCAAGGGCATCGTTTGGGAGACCGGTCCCGGCTGCGTTGTGATCGACGTCGGCGGCGTTGGATACGAGGTCAAAGCCCCGGAGCCAGTGCTCGCTCAGATCGGCGGGCCCGCCAACCCGGCCGACCTCTACATCCGCCAAGTTTTTAGGGAAGATGACGCCTCGCTTTACGGGTTTGTGACGGAAGGTCAGCGCGACCTTTTCGACATGCTTCGTGATGTCAAAGGATGCGGCGCGAGGATCAGCCTCGCTATCCTCAGCACGCTCGGCGTCGAGTCGGCCTTGGCTGCCATCGCTTCGCAGGACGCCAAGATGGTGGCCCGCACGAAAGGAGTCGGCCCAAAACTGGCCGAGCGGATCATCGTTGAGCTCAAGGAGAAAGCCCAGGAGCTGGCGCTGGGCGTCAAAGTCACTCCTGGCGGCTCCGATTCAAAGGCTTCGAAAGAAGGCCCTGATGAATTGACTCAGGCCTTGATGGCGCTTGGATATCGCCGAGGCGAAATCGAGGCGATTGCTGACCAGGCGAAGACGGAGGGTGAGGAGGTTCAGGATCAAGTTCTGGCCGCCCTGAAACTGCTGGCATGAGAAAGGAAGAACCGCTGGAACAGGAAGCCATGCCGCCCGAAGAGCCGTTTGAGAACAGCCTGCGCCCGTCCCGTCTGGACGACTTTATCGGACAGGGCTCGATAAAGGACGGGCTGTCGATCTTCCTCAAAGCCGCGCTGCAGCGCGAGGAGCCGCTCGACCACGTACTGCTTTACGGCCCTCCTGGCCTCGGCAAGACGACTTTGGCGAACATCGTCGCCTACGAGATGGGCGCCCAGGTTCACATCACGAGCGGCCCGGCGATCATGCGCCCCGGCGACCTGGTCGGGATTCTGACTAATCTTGAGGAGGGAGCGGTCCTCTTTATCGACGAAATCCACCGGCTGAGCAGGCCGGTCGAAGAGATTCTCTACCCAGCGATGGAGGACCGCAAGGTCGATATCATGATCGGCCAGGGCCCGGCGGCTCGTTCGATCCGACTCGATGTTCCTGCCTTCACAGTTGTTGGTGCTACAACCAGACAAGGTCTGCTCACGGGCCCGCTCAGAGACAGATTTGGCATCGTCTTCAGCTTCGAGTATTACGACGAGCCTGCACTGCTGGAGATCATCACAAGATCGAGCAGCATCCTCGGCTACGAGATCGACACGCCAGGAGCTGGCGAACTAGCGAAGCGATCACGCGGGACGCCAAGAATCGCCAACCGACTCCTTCGGCGGGTCAGAGACTACGCCCAAGTCTGGGGCGAAGAGAAGATCAGTTCTGCTGCTGCAGCCAAGGCATTGGACGCTCTCCAAGTGGACGTTCTCGGCCTGGACAGGCTTGACCGTGCACTCCTTGAAGCGATTATCACCAAGTACAAAGGCGGGCCGGTTGGGCTTGAGACACTCGCGGCAACTGTAGGCGAGGACGCAGGCACGATTGAGGATGTCTACGAGCCTTATCTGATCCAGAGAGGGCTCATCGCGCGGACCCCTCGCGGCCGTGAAGCGGCCCCGCTAGCGTACGAGCACCTTGGCTTGAATAAGCCCGAGCGCTGAACGAAATCAGCCGCAATGAGTCAGAGCTGAGATAGAATCAGCTATGACTCTCCGAAATGCCTCCGTTCTCTGCAGCCTCGGCCTCATGGGGGCAGCGGTCTTGGCTCCGGGTCAGACCAATCCCACAACTCAGGAGGAGAATGTCCTCCTCATGCGCATGACCGATCCACAGATCATGGCGACTCTGGCCTACATTGGGCTGGAGTATGAGACTGCCCGGGTCTCCTCAGACAACACAACGAAGTTCCGGATTCAGATGGACGGGACGGTCGTAAACCTCTATCAGTACAAAGATGAGGACGGGATCATCGACAGCCTGAGGCTGAGCGCTGGATACGATCTTGAAACTGGGCCGAGCCTCGAGGCGATCAATGATTTCAGCAAGACGAATCGGTTCTGTACGATCTATCTTGACTCTGAGAAAGACCCGTTCATCGTCTACGATCTGGACGTGCGGGGAGGCGTGACAAGGGACGCCATGAAAGGTGTGTTCCTGCGGTTCAACGACGCGGTGAAAGACTTCGAGTCTGAGCTGATCGGAAAGACAAAAACAGCATCCTGAGGGGATTCAGGATGCTGTGAAAATGGTCGGAGCGGCGAGATTTGAACTCGCGACCTCTAATCCCCCAGATTAGCGCGCTAACCAGGCTGCGCCACGCCCCGATGTGGGCCGATTCTACCTGCGGCAAAGTCGGCCCCCAGCAGGCACTAGTCCTGCTGGGCCTGAGAGAGATTCAGCAGCGGGAGCCTTCCTGTTCGGAAGTAGTAGTTCATCGCCCGCGCCTTCGAAGGGATCGTCTGGATCGCCAGCTGACCTGGATCAGCAGCCTTCGCGGCTTCGAGTGCTGCTTTGGCAGCAGTCGACTGCCTTGCCTCCAGCAGCACGGCTGAGAGCAGATACTGGCCGGCAGCGTAGCCGGGAGCAGATGCAGCTGAAGCTTTGCCGTACTTGATGGCCTCATCAATGTTGTCGTCTGCGTAGTAGCTGACGGCGATGCCTGTCAAGGCCGTCTGGCACTCCGGTCGAATCTCAAGGGCTGCCATGTAGAACGCTCGCGCAAGGCTCCTCTGATGCCCAGCTTCTTCCTTGCCAAGGCTGGTTGACAGCGAGAAGCGCAGGACCTGGTCGCCACGCTCGACGAAGCCGTCATAGAGGGTCGGGTTTGTCAGGAGCACACTCTTCATCGTGTTCTGGCTTTCGTTGTACTGACCCAGCAGGTGGTAGACCGATGCCAGGTAATAGGCCGCGATGGGAGATTCAGCGTTTGACTTGTTGAGGTCAACGACGAGCTGCCCGTAGGTGCTTCTATCTCGTCTGAGGATCGCCAGATAGATCTGGATATGCTGGATGGCGACGTTGGTGGGATCGTTCAGAATCGCCTCCTGCTCGTCATCCTGCGACTCCTCTTCGCGGCCGGCGAGCTGCTCAATGATCGAGCTCAGTCCGTAGCCGAGACCGTCAGGCTCGCCGAACCTCTTGTACTCTCGCATCGATTCAAAAGCATCAGTGACTCGACCTGCCCGCAGCTGGGCGTAGATGAGTGCATTTGCGATTTCAGCGTCGCTGCGTCCGTGAGAGAACTTGGGAGTAAGAACCCTGATCGCCTCTGAGTATCCACCCGAGCTGATGTGGAGATGGGCGTATTCGAGCAGGTTCTCATCGGTTGCCGCGCCGAACTCTTCGAGAACTCTGTCTGCGGCGATTCTGCTGCTCTGGGCGGCTCTAGCAAGCGAGTCCGCAATCGTATTGATCGTATCTTCTCGCTCAGCGCCAGGGGCCATCGATGGGTTGAAGGCCATCTCCAGACTGACTGCACCGAGGAGAGCGACAGCGCCTTCGTCGTCCGCGCTGCTCGTGAGAACATCTTCAGCGTACTTCTGTGCCATATCCAGCACGCCTTTGCCGAAGAATGCGCGCGCCAGCAGAAGCCGGGCGGCAGAGCTCTCTTTATCAATCTTTTGAGCGATGCGCCCAGAGAGAATCGCGTCATCCCACGCTGAGTTGGCGATGTGGTCGTTGCCGGCTTCGATGTGATGATCCAGGCCAAGGCTGATGCCGTTGTAGACCTTCACGAAGAGCTTCTTTTTGGCGCTGTCGCCACTCTCTGTGTACGCAGCAAACTCGACTTCCATCGGGCCGTCATCTTCGCCGAGGGTGTCGATGGAGAATTCGTAGGGAGTGCTCTCGTCGGTATCCCGGAGATCGCCGTTTACGTAGAATTCGACTTGGGTGACAAGGCTGTCAGCGATCACGATCGCTCTGAAGTTGTGAATCCCGGCCAGGTTTGTCCCGTCCTTCGTTCTCGTTCTGATTTCGATGTCTGCCAGTACGCCGCCAGCCAGCGCGATGGCTGCAGCGACTGCAATTGCTCGTCCTTTCATTTTTGATGTCCGATGGCGCGAAGTCCTGAAAGCATTATGACGTCTAAGGTCGCCGGGTGTTCCGGGACGCTAGACAGCGTCGGGACCCGATTCCGAGGTTCGGATGCGGATCGCGTTTTCCAGCTCTTCGACAAAGATCTTCCCGTCGCCCGGCTCACCTGTCCAGGCCGCCTTGCTGATCGTGTCAATCAAGGGCTCTTTGAGTGCGGATTCGGCCGCGATTTCAACCTTGGACCGAATCGGGAGTGGGACAAGGATTTCGTGCCCTGCGAACGCAGCCGACTTCTCCTCACTGCTCCCGCAGCCGCGAGCATCGGTGACGGTGAGCCCCGTGATGCCGAGGCCTGTGACGGCGGTTTTGACTTCCTCAAGTTTGTGGGGCCGAATGTAGGCGGTGATTCGGATGATGCTCATCGCGGACACTCGAGAAGAAAATAGATGGTCGGGATGACTGGATTCGAACCAGCGACCTCTTCGTCCCGAACGAAGCGCTCTACCAAGCTGAGCCACATCCCGACAGGGACTCGGATTCTACCAGAGGGTGCTGAGCCTGAGGGCCGCTTGGGGATTTGGGCCGGGATGAAGTATCTTACAGAGAGATTCGCTCATGTCCAGCCTCAGCCTCGCCTCTCTCCTCTCGCCCGGCGCGTTCGATCGCCCCGTGGATCAGGTCGGCGCGAATGAGCGTGCTGCCAAGTTCACCAAGCGCTCGATAAAGACTGAAGCGAAGCATCAAGGCCTGTTGATGGCGATCTCCATGATCGACCTGACGACCCTGGAAGGGAAGGACTCACCCGGCAAGGTGCGGCAGTTGTGCACTAAGGGCATCCAGCCTGACCCCGAAGATTTGAGCCTGCCTCATGTGGGCGCGATCTGCGTCTATCCGAGCATGGTTCGGACCGCGGCCTCAGCTTTGGAAGGCTCCGGCGTGAACGTGGCTAGTGTCGCGACGGCTTTTCCGAGTGGGCAGCTTGCACTGAGTGAGCGGCTCAAGGAAGTCGAGCAGGCGGTTTCAGATGGAGCCGATGAAATCGACATGGTGATCAACCGGGGAGCATTCCTCTCCGGTCGATACCAGGAGGTTTTTGAAGAGATTGTCGAGGTGAAGAAGGCCTGCGGACCTGCTCACCTCAAGGTGATCCTGGAGACTGGCGAGTTGGAGTCATACGACAACGTGCGACGCGCTAGCCACATCGGCATGATGGCCGGGGCCGACTTCATCAAGACCTCCACTGGCAAAGTGAGCCCCGCGGCCACCATGCCGGTGACTCTCGTGATGCTGGAGGCGATTCGCGAGCACTATCTGGAGACCGGAAGGAAGATCGGGATGAAGCCCGCGGGCGGAATTCGAACTTCTAAACAGGCGCTTCATTATCTGGTGATGGTGAAGGAGACTCTGGGTGATGATTGGCTGACACCGGACCTCTTCCGGATCGGCGCTAGCTCGCTGCTGAACGACATCCTGATGCAGCTGGCTAAACAGCGCACCGGCGCTTACCAGAGCGCAGACTATTTTTCGAACGACTGACGTCATGGCAAACCTACAAGAAAAACCGACCAGCTCCTCTCGGCCGAAGCTCAACTTCGGGTCGAAGTGGGACTACGCGCCAGCGCCTGAGAGCACGGCTGTCGTCGATATCGCACCTGAGTACGGGCAGTTCATTGCTGGTGAGTTTGTGCCGCCCTCGTCTGGCCAGACGTTCGAAACAATCAACCCGGCAACCGAAGAAGTTTTGAGCCGAGTTGCCAGAGGCTGCCAGGCCGATGTCGACAAGGCAGTGACTGCAGCACGTGCTGCCTACGAAGGCACCTGGTCGAAGATCTCAGCGCCTGATCGGGGCAAGTATCTGTACCGGATCGCCCGGCTGATTCAAGATCGATCGCGTGAGTTTGCGGTGTTGGAATCGATGGACGGCGGCAAACCGATCAAGGAGTCGAGGGACGTCGATATTCCGCTGGTCGCGCAGCACTTTTTCTATCACGCTGGCTGGGCGGACAAGCTTGAGTACGCGTTTCCTAACCAAACGGTTAGTTCTTTGGGCGTCGCTGGCCAGATCATCCCTTGGAATTTCCCGCTGCTGATGGCCGCTTGGAAAATTGCACCGGCATTGGCTTGCGGCAACACGGTTGTCCTTAAACCGGCCGAAACCACACCACTTACAGCACTGCTTCTGGCGAAAGTGATTCAGGAGGCAGACCTGCCACCCGGCGTGGTGAACGTCGTCACCGGCGACGGCGAAGCCGGCGCAGCGTTGGCGTCGCATCCTGGCTTGGACAAAGTTGCCTTTACTGGCTCGACAGAAGTCGGCAAGGCGATTCGCCGGTCTGCCAAGACCCGGAATGTCACGTTAGAGCTCGGCGGCAAAGCCGCAAACATCATTTTCGAGGATGCGCCGATCGACCAGGCCGTCGAGGGGATCATCAACGGGATCTACTTCAACCAGGGCCATGTCTGCTGCGCGGGTTCTCGCCTGCTGGTCCAGGAGTCTGTGCATGACGAAGTTGTCCAGAAGCTGAGCGACCGAATCGCCACCCTCCGGGTAGGCGATCCACTCGACAAGAACACCGATATCGGCGCAATCAACAGCCGCGAGCAGTACGACCGTATCTGCAGCCTTGTTGAGGCGGGGAAAGCGGAGGGCGCAGAGTTCCACCAGAGCGACGTGCCGGTTCCAGGCAAGGGCTTCTTCTTTGCTCCTGCGTATTTCACTGGCGTCGCCCAGTCGCATAGGATCGCCCAGGAGGAGATCTTCGGACCAGTGCTTTCGATCATGACCTTCCGAACCCCCGACGAGGCCGTGGCCAAGGCGAACAACACTAAGTACGGCCTCAGCGCTGGCATCTGGACTGACAAAGGCAGCCGGATATTCAAGATGCTCAGCAAGATGAACGCAGGCGTCGTCTGGGCAAACACGTTCAACAAATTCGACCCGAGTTCACCATTTGGTGGATACAAGGAATCCGGTTGGGGCCGCGAAGGCGGAGCCCAAGGGCTCGGCGCTTATCTGGAGGTCAAGTAATGCGGCTCAACGTGATCAAGACCTACAAGCTGTACGTCGGCGGAAAGTTCATCCGCTCTGAATCCGGCTACACGATCGAGCGGCACAGCAAGGATGGCGAGTTCCTCGGCCATGCCTGCAAAGGCAGCCGAAAGGACCTTCGCGACGCCGTCAAGGCAGCGAGATCAGCACAGGCCGGTTGGGCGGGGAAGACCGCCTACAACCGCGGCCAGATCCTGTACCGGATCGGCGAGATGCTTGAGGCGAGATCAGAAGAGTTCGCCGAGCTCATGCATGCCGAGTCTGGTGCCAGCCTCGAAGAGTGCCTCAAGGAAGTTGAAACAGCCGTAGACCGCTGCGTCTACTACGCAGGTTGGACTGACAAGCTCGACTCCGTCATCGGCACAGTCAACCCGGTTGCTGGCCCGTTCTTTGGGTTTTCTGTCCCTGAGCCGACGGGTGTTGTTGGCATCGTGGCAGACCCGAGTACCGCGTTGATCGGCATGCTTTCGCAAGTTCTGCCGGTGATCAGCACCGGGAACACCTGCGTCGTGCTCCCTGCAGATGACTATCCGCTCACCGCATCGGAGTTTGGCGAGATCCTCTCGACCTCCGATGTCCCCGGCGGTGTGGTCAACATCCTGGGCGGGGTCCAGGAGCCGCTTAACCCACATCTGGCAAAGCACATGGATGTGAACGCGATCTCGCTCTCCAATGCAGCAGCAGACACCGAGGACCTGTACGTGTCGGAAGGCGCGGAGAATCTGAAGCGAATCAGATCAGGAGAGGCGGACTGGATGCAGCCGGATGCCCACAGCTTGAGCGAAATTCAGAAATTTGTCGAGACCAAGTCGGTCTGGCATCCAGTGGAAGCCTAGGCTTCTTCAGCAGCTTTCTTGGCTGCTGCCTCGGCGGCTTTGGCCTTTGCTGCCTCCGCTCGGCTCTGATGCCCCTGGCCATAAAGTTTGATGCCGCGATTTGAGATGATCGATCCGAGGGCTGCCATCACCAGCAGCAGGAGAATTCTGAATATCAGGAGCATCATCAGGGCGAGGGCTGAGCCGACGTCGATCGCGCCATCCGGAGTTTTATCAAGAACCGCATCAGGCGGAGTCGTGAACTGCCCGTAGGCAAGATAGAAGGTCAACCCCACAAGCCCGACACCCACGAGGAACACCGAGATCCCGATGACGGCCCCCCAATATCCACGGCGGCGATCAGGCATAGACATCCCCTGCAAATGGTGATGCGCAGCGTGCAGCCGATGGAAGCATGAGACTGATCTTGATTCTACCGCTCGATTAACAAGAAAGGACTCTCAGCGTCGAGAGCCCTTCCAAAGAATTTCAGCTTCACCCTCTCCAGGGCGGGCCAAATTTGCTTTTAAACAGTGCCTCCACTCTTCCGCCATTCCTTGGCGGAGCCTGGATCACACCCATAGTTATGTCAGTGTGGACGGTCAAAATGCCCTCGTACAGCGCCATTGCTGCCGGTAGAGATGCTCTCGACTCACTCCACGAAACGCCCTTCCAGTCGCAAGCGACCAGGTCTTGCCATGGCCTGCGAGGTTAGCTGTCGGGTTAGGGCTCAAGACAGCCCCTCGCCGTTTCCGGCGATTCACCCCAGGAACCAGTTGGGTCCCCCGCTGCCGCCGAAGCGGCACTAGGCCTGGGTCATTTAGGCAATTATGCCTGGGTTCATTATAGCGACAGGATTGAGACATCCGGGGCAGTTTCGGGCCATACTTTCCACACGCCAAGGCATCTCTCCGCTGCCGAAAGCCCAATTTATCACTCTTATGCGCCGCCTGATCTCAAGTCTGCTCCTACTCGCTGCGCTGGGCGCGGCGGCTTTTGGCGTGCAGGAGCCAGAGCAGAAAGTTCTGACGATTTGGGGCCTGGCCATCACCCCTGACGACAAGGGCCTGGATGATGTCGTCCGTGCATTTGAGGCCAAAAACCCCCACATCAAGGTTCGAATGCTGGGAATGGGCGCGGGTGGAATGAACCCGCAGAAGCTCATGACGGCGATTGTCGGCGGGGTGCCGCCCGACATGATCAAGCAGGACCGATTTGCGCTCATTGACTGGGCCAGCCGCAATGCGTTCATGCCTTTGGACGATCTGATCGAGCAGGACAGGCACACTGATCCACTCACCCCGACGCCGGATCAGTACTACGATGCCGTCTGGTCTGAGACCCAATATCAGGGCAAAACCTACGGAATTCCGATCGGGGCAGACAACCGCCTGCTCTACTACAACAAGGCGATGTTCAGGGAGAAGGCGGACGAGCTCAGAGCCGCTGGCCTCGACCCTGACCGGCCACCAAGAACTTGGAGCGAAACGCTCGCCTACTCCAAGGTTCTGACCGAATTCAACGAAGACGGCACGCTCAAAGTGGCCGGATTCATGCCGAACTTTGGCAACTCCTGGCTCTACCTCTACGCGTTCCAGATGAACGCCAGCTTTATGTCGGCGGACGGCAGGAGCTGCACTCTCAATTCACCTGAGACTCAGAAGGCACTGCAGTTCATGGTCGATGGCTACGACCTGCTGGGCGGGTACCAGAACGCAGAGCGGTACCAGTCGACCTTCCTGGGTGAAGAGAATGACCCTTTCCTGGTCGACCAGGTCGCCATGATGATTCACGGCGACTGGATGCTGAAGCATTTCTTCCGGTACAAGCCTGATCTCGATTTCGGCACTGCTCCGCCCCCAGCCCCCGATGACCGAGTTAACAGGGTCGGTGATTTCGCGGATGAGGACGCGCCGTATATCACCTGGGCAGGTGGCTGGAGCTACGCGATCCCTCGCGGAGCAAAGAACTACAAGGAAGCTTGGGAGTTCATCAAGTTCATCTCGAGCTTTGAAGGCCGCAAGATCGACAAGCTCGGCCAGCAGAAGTACGAACAGAGCCGAGGCCGTCGCTACATTCCGGGCATCTCCGGCAGCATCGAGATGAACGCGTGGGCGGCAGATCGATTCGCTTCCGGCGACACGCCGTTCGATGAGGCGATCCGCAACCACGTGGCGATCATGGATCACGCGAAGATCCGACCCACCACGTTCGCGGCCCAAGTGCTTTGGAACGAACACGTTCGGGCGGCCGAGATGGCTATGCGGGGCGATACCTCGGTTGAAAAAGCCCTCGCGGACGGTCAATCCGCCGTTCAGCGCGTCATCGATGAGGTCAATAATCGCGAGGAATTTCCAGTAGTCAATCTGATGATCCCGCTCTACGTCGGCATCGGCTTGGCTCTTGGCTCTGTCTTCCTCACGATCTTCCTGATCCGCCGCAAGAAGCTCGGCCGCATCGCGATGACCGAGACAAAGTGGGGCTACCTGTTCATCAGCCCATGGATCATCGGCTTCCTTATTTTCACGCTCGGGCCAATGGCTGCCTCGCTGATGTTCAGCTTCACGCAGTACAACGTGCTGACAGACGCCCGCTGGGTTGGCGGCCAGAATTATCTGCTTCTGTTCGGCGATGACCTGCCGCTGATCATGAAGTCGCTCTGGAACGTCACGTTCCTCGCAGTCGTCGGCATCCCGCTGAGCCTGATCACCGGCCTCGCCATCGCAATGCTCCTCAACACGGACGTGAAGGGCATGCGGATCTACCGGACGCTCTACTATCTCCCGGCGATCGTGCCCGGCGTCGCCACCGTGATCCTCTGGATGTGGATTCTCAACGCTGACCTGCAGCGGGGCCTGGCAAATGCCCTCTGGTCCAGCACAGTTTTCGAATGGTTCGGAATGACTGCCCCTGCATGGCTCGTCGACCCTGACTGGACCAAGCCGTCGCTCATCATCATCGGCCTATGGGGTGCTGGCAGCGGAATGATCCTCTGGCTCGCTGGCCTCAAAGGCGTCCCTGGAACGCTGTACGAAGCGGCTGAAATCGACGGCGCTTCACCCATGCAGCAGTTCTTCAAGGTGACTCTGCCACAGCTGAGCCCGCTCATCTTCTTTACATCCGTAATGGGCTTCATTGCAGCGCTGCAGACGTTCGATCAGGTCTACATCATCACAGGCGGCGCGAACGCCGGGCCGAGCGATTCTCTCCTGATGCCGGTCTACCATCTGTTTACAAACGGCTTCACGTACTTCCGTATGGGATACGCCAGTGCCCTCGCATGGCTGCTCTTCGCGGTGATCCTGATTATCACGCTTATCCAGTTCAAGCTGGCGCCCAAATGGGTGCACTATGAGGTGGAAAAATGAGCGGCGAAGTCATCTTCCTGATCGGCACGCTCTGCTTGTGGCTTGGCGCTTTGGCTCTGCTTCATTCTGCCGGTCTGGGCCTGCGGCTCCTGGTTTCCGGCACCGATCTTGAGAAGGCCTCGCTGAAGAAATCCTGCCTGAAGTCTCTGATTACTGGTGGTGTTCTGCTCGCGCTGGGTGTCGGCATTCCGACGGATCCTATGCGAGAAGCGACCGGGTCCGGACTCAGCGTCCCGATCGTCTGGGTGATCCTCACTGTCGCAGGTTGGGCCGTGTTCTTATCCATCCTCATGGCAGCGATCAGGGCGTTTCAAGGCTTCACGGCGATCCATAAGGAAGAGGTGCGTCAGAAGCTCGGCTCTGCTGGTATCTGGTTGGCCGTGGCAGCAGTGATGATTTTCTGGCACGAGCGGGTAGGAGACTCTGTTGAGATTCTTCGCGGCGTCGTAGCTATTTCACCAGGGTGGATTTTGGCAGCCGCTGCTCTGGCTGTTGGCGCTGTTGCGGCGATGTCTTCATCAAGCCGGGCCGTGGCCTCACGAGGCTGGCCTCGCAAGATCGTTGTCCAGGTCACGCTGATCGTCGGCTGCCTTGTGTTTGGCGTGCCGTTCGCGTGGCTGATTTCCACAAGCTTCAAAGAGCAG
>JALGYA010000173.1 GCA_029824475.1 Fimbriimonadia bacterium
ACGGTCTGACCAGACCAGGCCGCTAAATCAACAGAAAACGCGTCCCAGATCCCCTCGTGGGTGCACACGACCTCGTCGTTGATCATTACGACAGCCAAGTAGGAGACGCCATGAAACAACAGCCAGCCGTGCTCCTCAGGGATGTGAACCACCGTGCGGTAGACCGCCGGGCCCTCCCACATAAGGTGCTGCTCTCGGCCCCACGCATGCGGCACGTCACATCGGTTTGGGCCAAACCCATAATCGACCTGCCAATCCGTGATTCCATGCACCTCTCCAGCCATCCTGAGATTCTACGGCCTCTAACTCACAAAAAGGCCCAAAAAATCCAGAGAAGTTTAGAAATGGTCCCACCGTATGACCAGTATCATACGGCCATCGGGTCAGTCATGTGATCCTCAGAATGAACATGAGTCTTTGGTCGACGCTCTCGCTTCAAGGCGCCACGCAAAAGGTTAAAACCTTCTGCCTTATCAGCACCGGTGCCTTCTTCGGATTGTCGATCTACGTCTTCAACCTTTCGAACGCAGGCAGCTACCTTTCGGACGATCCAGAGGCCTGTATGAACTGCCACATCATGACCCCGCAGTACGCCTCCTGGAAGCACTCCAGCCATGCCCGAGTCGCCAGCTGCAACGATTGCCACGTCCCCCACGATTCGGACCTGCGCAAGTACTACTTTAAGGCCAAAGACGGCTCCCGCCACGCGACCCTCTTCACGCTGCGCAAAGAGCCGCAGGTGATCCGCGCGACCGAAGAGTCACGCGAAGTCGTTGAAGAGAACTGCCGCCGATGCCACCAAGACCAGATTGATCAGATCACGCTGGTCGACCACAGCGGGGCCGAGCGCGCCTGCGCCGACTGCCACCGAGAGGTGCCGCACGGCCGCGTCAACAGCCTTTCATCCACCCCGAATGCGGCCGTTCCACTCCCGGACACGGCGTATTCAAGAGCAATGTCAAAGTTTGATTCGAAATAGAGAACGATAATGAGCAGCAAGGACAACACGGAACAGAAACGAGGCAGCGCCTTTGGATGGGCGCTATTCGGAGGATCTGCGATCGGTGTATTCGGTCTCGGACTCCTCGCCTCATCCATCTCATCACGCAGAGCCGAGTCGGACGTGGCTCGGGTCGCATTTACAAGCGAAATCCCCGCCTGGGAGGCGGACAACGCGAAGTGGGGCGAAAGCTTCCCCCGCGAGTACAACTCCTGGGAAGCCACAAAGGCGATGAACGACAACACCAAGTACGGTGGCTCCGGCCACCGAGACTACTTGGAGGACAATCCGAAACTCGTCATCATGTTTGCCGGCTACGGATTCAGCAAGGAGTTCTATCAGGCTCGAGGCCACTTCCACGCTGTGGAGGACGTCACCAACACCGAGCGTGTCGGTGAGAACACTCCTGGCACCTGCTGGACCTGTAAGAGCCCTGACGTCCCGCGCGTGATGGACGAGCGAGGCGGCCCGGCAGACTTCTACTCCGATAAGTTCATGGCTCTCAAGTCTGAGATCAAGAACCCGATCGGCTGTGCAGACTGCCACAACAATGAGACGATGGCGCTGCAGGTCTCCCGACCCGCACTCGCAGAAGCTTTTGAGCGACAGGGCAAGGACATCAACAAGGTCTCGCATCAGGAGATGCGCACCCTGGTCTGTGCTCAGTGCCACGTTGAGTACTACTTCAAGGGCAAGGAAGAGAAGTATCTCACCTTCCCGTGGGACAACGGCCTGACGGTAGAGAACTTCGAGCAGTACTTCGCTGAGACCGGCCACGTCGACTGGACACACGCGGTCAGCGGCGCAAAGATGGTCAAGATGCAGCACCCAGACTACGAGGTCTATATGCAAGGCGTCCACGCCTTCCAGGGCGTCTCATGCGCTGACTGCCATATGCCTTACAAGTCTGAGGGCGGCGTGAAGTTCACTGACCACAAGGTCCAGAGCCCGCTCTAC
Source organism: Fimbriimonadia bacterium (assembly GCA_029824475.1). Classification (GTDB taxonomy): domain Bacteria; phylum Armatimonadota; class Fimbriimonadia; order Fimbriimonadales; family Fimbriimonadaceae; genus JALGXY01. The sequence goes on from JALGYA010000173.1 coordinate 1,958, forward strand.
AACATCGCCAACTCCTGTCAGGTCTGCCACAAGTGGAGCGAGACAGAGGTCAAGGACCGAGTCACCAGCATTCAGGATAAGAACCGAGAGATTCAGACGCTCGTTGAAGAGGCGATCACTCGAGCTCACCTGGAGATCGGCGACACAGCCAAAGCTGGTGCTACAGACGAGGAGCTGGACGAGATTCGAAAGATGATCAGCCTGGCTCAGATGTACTGGGACTACGTCGCCGCGAACAACGGCATGGGCTTCCATGCTCCGCAGGAGACAGCCAGAATCCTCGGCAAGTCGCTCAACTTCGCCAAGGACTGCCGCATTGAGATCGTGAAGCTCAGAGCAGGCATGGGTCTTGGTGACTACACACTGCCCGACATCTCGACAGAAGACAGCGCGAAAGCGTTCGTCGCCGGTACGATTGAAGCTAAGAAGGCTGCCGCGGCTCCCAGTGAGTCTAAGGCCAGCTAAAGCTGAATGCACCCGGTAACTGCTGCCGAATCGATCGAATCCGAGCCGCAGGGGAACTTGACTCCCCTGCGGCTCGGAGCATCTTATGCTTGGGGCGTGATGGGCCTGGTTGTTCTCGCCGGCCTTGTGCTCCACTTTATGGCTGGCCCTGTGCCGGCTCGGGCAGAAGCGTTTTATGTGCTTGCCGCCGCTCCGCTCTTGGCTGTTATCTACGTCCTTTTTCAGCGGAATTCTGACTTGGCCCGGTTCTTCTGCAGCATCCCTCTCGCGGTCGCTTCGACCACCGTCACGCTCGCTATGGCCTTGGTAGGCGGGCTGTTTCCACTCGCAGCGATTGAAGCTAGTCTTGGAGTTCCGTCAGTCTGGGCGTCCTGGCCGTTTGTTCTGTCTGCGCTCGTTTTGGCGGTCAATCTTTCAGCCTCAAGCGCACGCCGCGCCTGGCCATTGAATGCCCTCAATCTCAGGTTTCTCCTGAGCCATCTTGGGCTGTTGGTTGTCGTCGTTGGCGGCGGAATCAGCGCCGTCAAGATAGACCGAGTCAACATGGTTCTCTTTGAGAATCGACCCACGAACATCGCGATTCAGCGAGACGGCTCTGAAGTCATGATGCCGTTTGCCGCAACGCTCAAAGACTTCAAGCTTGAGTACTTCCCGCCGACGCTCGGCATAGCCATGATTGCAGACGATCCGGAGGTTGACATCGAGCTCTCGCCAAGTCCTGACTTCATTGAAGAAGGTCTGGTGACCGTGGTCGATGACTGGACCTTGGAGGTGCTCGAGTACAAGCCTCAGGCGGTCCTGACCGGTGAGATCTGGCGGGATATCCCTTGGGATACTTCTGCCCCTGCAGCCAGGGTCAGGGCGACCAGCGCTGGTGGAGAATCACACGAAGGATGGGTGTCTTGCGGCAGCCTCGACTCGCCGACAACCTATCTTGCGATCGACCCAGACCACGCAGTGGTGATGCCGATCCTGCGGGCCAAGAAGTACGAGTCGCGAGTTGTGATCGATACGGGTGATGCTCAGCAGGAGCATCTCATCCACGTCAACAGCCCCCTCTCAATCGGCAATGCACAGCTCTATCAGCTTTCGTACAACGAGGAGCAGGGCGCGGCCTCCGAGTACAGCGTTATCGAAGTCGTCACTGACCCTGGCGTGCCGATTGTCTACTTCGGAATCGGGATGCTGCTCCTGAGCGTCCTGTGGGGGCTCTGGGCTGGCCTGGAGAAAAAGAACTCATGATGGCCATCGCTGCACCCGTTGCGATCGGCGGCTGGCTGCTCGCCAGCGGAGCCTATGCATTCGGTCGCAAAAAGCCCTGGATAGGCGACGTCTTCGCCATGCTTGGCGTGCTCGCTGCCGCGCTGTTCCTGGCGACCCTCTGGACGCAGCTGGGCCGGCCTCCGCTCCGAACCCTGGGTGAGACTCGCTGGTGGTACGCCACTCTGGTTCCGACCCTCGGCCTGTTGATCGGCTGGCGATTCCAGACACGTGCGATGGCGATCCCGGCATGCCTCATGGGGGCGATGTTCGCCTGGATAAACCTCGCCAATCCAGATCATCTCGACAAGACTCTGATGCCTGCGCTGCAGAGCCCGTGGTTCGTGCCGCATGTCGTGGTCTATATGCTCGCTTATTCAGCGCTTGGCCTTAGCAGTATTCTTGGCATCTGGGCCTTAGGCAAGTCGGTCATCACCAAACAGCCGATCTCCCAGGAGGATACGGATGTGCCGCACCGGATGGTGCTGATCGGGTTCCCGCTGCTGACGTGCGGGCTGCTGTTTGGCGCGATCTGGGCAAAGCAGGCTTGGGGCCACTATTGGGCCTGGGATCCCAAAGAGACCTGGGCGCTGCTTACCTGGGGCGCTTACCTGATCTATCTTCACATTCGACTAAAGAACGTGATGAAGCCGAAGGTGACCCTTGGAATCCTGACGCTCGGTTTTGCCGTCCTGATGGCCTGCTGGTTTGGGATCAACCTCATGCCGATCTCGGGAGACAGCGTCCACACATATACGCGAACCGCTGACTAGCTGAGGATGACTGGCGTTCGTTCGACGGGGTCCGCCGAGACCTCAACGCTGACTTGCCCATCGAACTCCTCGGCAGAGTGAATTGTCAGGAGCTTGTCGCCAGGCTCGACCTTGTCGCCAACCTCAACGTGTATCTCGACACCGACGGTTGGGTCGACATGGTCAGTCTTGGCTCGCCGACCGCCTCCCAGCCGCACGACCAGTTTTCCAATCTCCTCGGCGCAGACTTTGGAGACCCAGCCAGCCTCGCCTTGACGAGTGACTTTGAACGTGTGATCGGAAAGACACCAGTCGTCCGAATCAAAGACGGCTAGCTCCGCCCCTTGGGCGGCAAACCACTCTTTCGCCTTGGCGAGAGCAGCTCCTGATTCAAGAACTGCAGCCGGGTCTGCGTTTATGCCTGCAGAGTCCAGCGCAAGGGATGCGAGGTGGAGGCACAAGTCCCTGACACGGCCCGGCTCACCACGGAGCACCGAGATTGCCTCTTTCACTTCAAGAGCGTTGCCGGCAGTTCTTCCAAGCGGCTGTGACATGTCCGTAATGGCGGCGCGAACCTCAAGTCCGGCCTCTTTCCCGACGCGAATGAGCCCTTGTCGGAGAACGTCTGCCTGAAACTTGTCGTTCAAGAATCCGCCTGATCCACACTTGACATCGAACACAACGTGGTCGGCCCCGCCGGCAATCTTCTTGCTCAGAATCGAGCTGATAATCAGGGGCTCGCAGGTGACCGTGCCCGTGGTGTCCCTGAGCGAATACAAGACGCCATCAGCTGGCGCAAGCCTGGGAGTTTGGCCGGTCAGGGCGATGCCGATGCGTGAGGCCTGGCTCTTCATCTCTTCTGGGCTGAGATTGGTACGGAAGCCGGGGACTGACTCCAATTTGTCTATGGTCCCTCCAGTGATGCCGAGGCCTCTGCCGGACATCTTCACCATCGTGAGTCCGCAGGCAGCCAAGAGTGGGAGCAGGATCAGTGTGGTCTTGTCGCCGATGCCGCCAGTGCTGTGCTTGTCCATCCACGGCTTATCAAGCCCGGACAGGTCGATGCGCTCACCGCTCTCCGCCATTGCGACGGTGAGCTGAGCAGTTTCAATCTCGCTTAGGCCGTTGATGTAAACAGCCATCAGCCACGCGGACAGCTGATAGTCCGGAATGGACCCGTCTGCCGCCCCGTTGGCGATCAGGCGCAGCTGTGCATCAGTGTTGGCGCGCCCATCCCGTTTAGCGGCGATGGCGTCGAGAACGCTCATGGATCGAACCGCGGGAGCGGGACGGTATCTCCAGTCGCTTTAAGGGTGGGCATTTGTGCTCCAGCGGCCAGAAGCTGACGCCTAAGCGATCTTGAAAGCTCGGCCGCTCTTTGGGGCTGCAGATGGAGGAGATTGGAGTTTTCGAAGATATCATTCTTAAGATTATATAGCTCAAAACCCTGATCCGAGTGGTTGTAGATCAATTTCCAGTCGCCCTCGCGGATTGCCGAATAAGGCTGGATGCCCGGCCCGGCGACTCCCCAGAAGTGAGGCATGTGCCAAGTCAGTGGACGTTCAAAGCGAGCTGATTTCGTGCCTTTGACCAGCCCCTGCAGGCTTAAACCGTCCACTTTGTGACCCTCGGGTGAGTCGACTCCGGCCCAGTCGAGGATGGTGGGGAAGTAGTCGTGGCTGATGATCGGTGTTGCGTTCCGGCTGGCCTTGTCGGTGACGCCAGGGATTGCGATCATCGTCGGTACGCGTACGCCGCCCTCATAGGCTGAACCCTTGCCAGACCTCAGCGGATAGTTGTGTGTGTGTCTGACGCCGCCGCGGGCGTGGGCTGAGAGACCGCCGTTGTCACCAGTGAACAGGAAGATCGTGTTGTCCAGCTCACCCATTTCTTTCAGCTCATCCACAATCTCACCGAGGGCCGCGTCGTATGTTTCGATCATCGTCGCGTACGCCTTCTCGGGGCCGGTGAGGTCCGGGTAGTTGTCCGCGTATCGCTTGTTGATCATGATCGGCGCGTGGACCGCGTAGGGTGAGAAGTTCATGTAGAACGGCTTGCCGGTTTCAGAGTTCTTTCGCAAGGCTGCCTTGGTTTCGATTGCCAGGGCCTCCGTGAGATAGATGTCCTTTCCGTGGTATTTCTCGAGGCCAGGCACATCCCACTCGGCCTTCTTGTATTCGCCGCCGTTGCGCATTGACGAAGAGAAGTTTTGAGTGCCGTAGAAGCTGCCAGGGCCGCCCAATCCGTGCCCTGCAATGTTGATGTCGAACCCAAGGTT